>JAKABC010000038.1 GCA_021802025.1 Actinomycetes bacterium | reverse complement strand
GGCGCGAAGGCGCCGGGGTGATGGGCGATCGCGTGACCGAGCCGACCGGCCGCGGCGAGCCAGTCGGGCCGGTCACGCCCGAGCACGCGCGCCAGCGTCGCCGCGCAGCGCACCGAGAAGAAGGCCGAGGAGGAGCCGGTGAGCAGGGCGTAGCCCTCGCGGCGGCCCTGGGCGTCGAGGGACCAGGTGAGCGTCCCGTCGGGGCGCTGGAGGGCGAGCACGAAGTCGATGGCCGCCTCGATGGTGGGCCAGAGCGCGCCCGCGAGCGACTCGTCGCCGGTCACGAGCAGGTAGTGGTAGACCCCGGTGGCGACGTAGGCGCAGACGTTGGTGTCGAGCCGGGCGTCGCGCACGCCCTCGCCGAGGTAGTAGTTGAACCAGCTGCCGTCGCCCAGCTGGGCGCGCGCGAGCCAGTGGTAGGCGGCGCGCGCCGCCTCGAGGTGGCCGGCGACGGTCAGCCCCATGGCGGCCTCGACGTGGTTCCAGGGGTCGCAGTGGCCCCCGGGGTACCAGGGGATCTGGCCGTCGGGCCGCTGGGCGTCGGCGATGAAGCGGGCGGTCGCGGCCAGCTCCTCGGCGCTGAGCACGTCGGGCACCGAAAAGGGGGCGTCGGTGGTGGTCACGGCTTCTTCAGGTAGTAGACGAGGGACTTGCCCATGACCGGGGCGAGCACGGCCTCGGCGGCGCGGGTGAGCGCGGGTCGCTTCACGATGTCCCACACCAAGAGCCGGTGGTAGGCCTTGACGGCCGGGTGGTCCTCGTTGGTCGTGCCCACGAGGCACTTGAGCCACCAGTACGGACTGTGCAGCCCGTGGGCGTGGTGACGGGCGTAGGGCACGAGGCCGGTGGCGCCCAGGCGCTCGAGCAGCACCGAGCGCCGGTAGATGCGCACGTGGCCGCCGGGCACGCTGTGGTACTCGTCCGACAGGGCCCAGTTCACCAGCTCGGGCGTGAAGCGCGGGACGGTGATCGCCATGGTGCCCCCGGGGCGCAGCACGCGGGCCAGCTCGGCCATCGCCGCGCGGTCGTCGGGGATGTGCTCGAGCACCTCGGAGCAGATGACCCGGTCGAAGGCCCCGTCGGCGAAGGGCAGGGCCAGCGCGTCGCCCTGGACCACCGCCGCGCGGGCCGCGCCGGGCACGAGCTCGCCGGCCTCGGCCATCGCGACGAAGGTCGCGAGCACGCCGTCCACCTCGTCGCGGCCGGCGTCGAGGGCGACCACGCGGGCGCCCCGGCGGGCCGCCTCGTAGGCGTGGCGGCCGAACCCGCAGCCGAGGTCGAGCACCGCGTCACCGGGGCGCAGGCCGAGCCGGTCGTAGCGGGCGGTCAGCATCAGTCGAAGACCATCGACGCGGGCAGCGCCGCGCCGCGCACGACGGCGTCGTAGCAGGCCGCGGTCCCCCGAGCCGTCACCTCCCAGGTGAAGCGGGCCATCACCCGCTCGCGGCCCCGCGCGCCCATCGCCGCGCGCCGCGCCGGATCGTCGAGGAGACGTCGGATCGCCCCAACGAGGGCGTCGGGGTCGTTGGGCTCCACGAGCAGGGCGGCCTCGCCGCTCGGACCCACGACCTCGGGCAGCGCCCCGCCGGTCGTCGCGACCACCGGCACCGCGCAGGCCATCGCCTCGATGGCCGGCAGCGAGAAGCCCTCGTAGAGACTGGGCACGATGGCCACCTCGGCCTCGCCGTAGAGACGGGCCAGCTCCTCGTCGCTCACCCCCGACACGGTGGTGACGATCTCGGCGAGGCCCAGGCGCTCGAGGGTCGCGGCGACCCGACCGCCGGGACGGGGCCGGCCGATGACCACGAGCTCGAGCGGCCGCTCGACGCGCAGCTTCGCCACCGCCTCGAGCAAGGGGACGAGCCCCTTCATCGGCACGTCGGAGCTCGTCGTCACCATCAGGCGCCCGGGCCGCTTCACGACGTCGTCGTGGGGGCGAAAGACCGTGTGGTCGACGCCCACCGGCACGACGGTGAGCCGATCGAGCGCCACGCCGAGCTGGTCGTGGATGTCGCGGCGCGAGTTGTGCGAGACGGTGAGCACGGCCGGCAGTCGGCGCGCGACCCGGGTCTGCATGCGCAAGAAGCCGAACCACCGACGGGTCGTGAGCCGCTGGCGCCAGTCCGTCGCGTGGTCGAGGGCGATGGAGCGGTCGACGGTGATCGGGTGGTGGAGCGTCTCGAGCAGGGGCCACCCGCGACGGTGGAGGGCGAGGATCCCCGAGCCGATGCACTGGTCGTCGTGGACGATGTCGAAGTCGTGGCGCCGGCCCCGCAGCAGTTTGGCGGCCCGCCAGGAGAAGGCCAGGGGCTCGCCGAAGCCGGCCGTCAGCATGACCGCGAACTCGACGAGGTCGGCCAGCGAGGTGAACTCCCTCGGGTGGGGGATCCGGAAGGGGTCGGGGTCGCGGTACAGGTCGAGCGAGCGCACCGGGGTGAAGCCCACCCCCTCGTCGAGGACCGGCCAGGGCGGGCCCGAGAAGACCTCGACGCTGTGGCCGAGGGCCACCAGCTCGCGCGTGAGGTGGCGGGTGTAGACGCCCTGGCCCCCGCACTGGGGGTTGCCGCGATAGAGCAGGTAGGCCACGCGCAGCCCGCCCGGGGCCGGGGGCCGGGCCGGGACCGCGTCGGGCAGGCTGAGGCGCCGGCTGCGCTCCCACGACGCCCGGGTCTCGTCGATGGTCTGGCGCAAGGAGCGGGGCACGGGTCGCTTTCGTCGGCGGTCCACCATTCTCGCCCACCGTCCGACCAGGGCACAAATGGCCCCGACGGGGCCTCGGGGGGCTGGGTACGCTTCTGCCATGGATCTCACCTACCCCCCCGAGGCCGAGGCCTACCGCCACGAGGTGGCGACCTGGCTGGAGGAGAACCTGCCCGCGGGCTGGTTCGAGCCGGACTTCACGATGACCCCCGAGCAACGCAAGGCCTTCGTCGCCTCGTGGACCGAGCGGCTCTACGCGGGGGGCTGGATCTGCGCCGGGTGGCCCACCGAGTACGGCGGCAAGGGCCTCGACCTCATGCGCCAGGTCGTGGTGAACGAGGAGTTCGCCCGCGCCAACGCCCCGATGAGGGCCGACTTCTTCGGCGACACCCTGGTGGGGCCGACCCTGCTGCAGTGGGGCACCGAGGAGCAGAAGGCCCGCTTCATCCCGGGCATCCTGCGCGGGGAGATCGCCTGGTGTCAGGGGTTCTCCGAGCCCGACGCCGGCAGCGACCTCGCGAGCCTGTCGACCTCGGCCGTGCTCGACGGCGACGAGTGGGTCATCAACGGCCAGAAGGTCTGGACGACCCAGGCCCAGCACGCCGACTACGTGTTCCTGCTCACGAGGACCGACCCCGCGGCGCCCAAGCACGCCGGGATCAGCTACCTGCTGGTGCCGATGCACCAGCCGGGGATCGAGGTGCGCCCGATCACCCAGGTCGACGGCACGGCCGAGTTCAACGAGGTCTTCTTCACCGACGCCCGCTGCCCCGCCGAGAACGTGGTCGGCGGGGTGAACAACGGGTGGAAGGTGGCGATGACCACCCTCGGCTTCGAGCGGGGCTCGTCGGCGACGACGAGCTACCGGCGGTTCCTGCGCGAGTGGGAGTCCATCGTCGCCGAGGCCCACCGCGTCGGGCGCACCGACGACCGCCTCGTGCGCGACGCCCTGGTGCGCGCCTGGTCCAAGGTCAAGATCATGCAGGTCAACGGGTACCGCTCACTCACCGACGGACTGCGCGGCACCCACGACGCGGCCCGGCTCGGGGCCTGCAACAAGATGTTCTGGTCCGAGGCCCACCGCGAGGTGACCAACCTCGCGATCGACATCCTGGGCATGGCCGGCCAGGTGCTCACCGGCTCGAGCGACCCCGACCCCGGCGCCGGCGCCGGACCGCGGCGGGGTCGGGCCGACTACCCGGTGAGCGAGCTCCAGGGCTCGTTCTTCTTCTCTCGCTCCGAGACGATCTGGGGCGGCACCGCCGAGATCCAGCGCAACATCGTCGGCGAGCGCGTCCTGGGCCTGCCCAAGGAACCCCCGGCCGCCTGACGGTGTACGACGTACCCCCCCAGGGCGGCCGGCGCGCCGTCGTCACCGGCGCGAGCGGCGGGCTCGGCCTCGAGATCGCCCGGCGCCTGGCCGGCGCCGGCGCCGAGGTGGTGCTCGCCGTGCGCTCGCTCGAGCGCGGTGAGCGCGCCGCGAACCAGATCCGCGAGGCCCACCCCGGTGCGCGCCTCGAGGTGCGCGCACTCGACCTGGCCGACCTCGCCTCGGTGCGGGCCTTCGTCGAGGGGCTGGTCGGCGAGGGCCGACCCCTCCACCTGCTCGCCAACAACGCCGGGGTGATGCGCCCACCCCGGCGCACCGAGACCGTCGACGGCCTGGAGCTGCAGTTCGCCACCAACGTCGCCGGCCACTACGCCCTGGTGGCCCGGCTCGCGGCGCTGCTCACCCGCTCCGGGGACGCCCGGGTGGGGTGGATGACCTCGAGCGCGGCCCACGTCGGGCGCCTCGACTTCGACGACCTCCAGGCCACGCGGCACTACCGCCCCTTTCGCGCCTACGCCCAGTCCAAGCTGGCCGACCTCGTGCTCGCGCTGTGGCTGGCCGAGCGCGTCGGGGCGAGCGGCGCCGACCTCGCCTCGGTGGCGGCCCACCCGGGCTTCGTGCGCACCGGGCTCTTCAGCGCCGGGGCGAGCGTCGGGCGGGACCGGCCCCGTCGCAGCCTGCTCGAGTCCCGGTGGCTGCCCCACCAGGAGGTCGACTGGGGCGCCGAGCCCCTGCTCGTCGCACTCACCAGCCCCGAGGCCGCCAACGGCGCCTACTACGGCCCGGCCGGCCCCGCGGGTCTGGTCGGGCCGGCCACCCTGGTGCGCCCGCCCCGACGCGCGACGCGCGAGGGCGTGGGCCCGCGCCTCGTCGAGGCGCTGGCGCGCCTCACCGGGGTCGAGATCGACCTCTAGCTCGAGCGCTCGCGGTAGCGGGGCACGTAGGCCCCGGTGCCCAGGATCATCGAGTCCTCCGGGTCGATCGAGTCGTCGACGCCGCCGCGCACCTCGCTCACCCAGGCCAGTCGGTCGGTGAGGATCCGGGTGACCCCGCCCTGGAGGGTGTCCGAGGAGATCGCGCAGCTCGAGCACGCGCCGCGCAGCTCGACCTCGACGACACCGCTCTCGACGTCGGCCGAGATCAGCACGAGGTCGCCCCCGTCGGCCTGGACGGCCGGACGCATGAGGTCCATCAGTGACTCGAGCGCGCGCAGGCGGCTCTGGCGTTCGGCGTCGGTGAGGCTCACCCCCCCAGTCTGCCGGGTCGCGCGCGCGCCGTGCCCCGAGCTCGGGGTCTCGTTACCATGGCCCGATGCAGCCGGCCGAGGTCCTCGCCCTCGAGGAGATCGACCTGTCGGACATGGAGTTCTGGCGCCGGCCCTACCCCGAGCGCGAGGGGGCCTTCGCGACGCTGCGCCGCGAGCGGCCCATCGCCCACTTCGAGGACCCCCTGGTCGAGGGCTCGGTCGTCGAGATGCCCCGGGGCCACGGCTACTGGGCCCTCACGCGCCACCGCGACCTCGCCGAGGTCTCGCGCACCCCCCAGGTCTTCCTCTCGGGCCCGGGCGCGGTGAGCCTGCTCGACCTGCCCCCCGAGATGGTCGAGTACTTCTCCGGGATGATCTCGACCGACAACCCCCGCCACGCCCGCCTGCGCCGGATCGTGGCCAACGCCTTCAACCCGCGCACCGTGCGCGCGGTCGAGGCGTCGATCGAGCGCCTGGCCGACGAGATCATCGTGCGCGCGCGCGCCTCGGGCACCGGTGACTTCATCACGGACCTGGCGGCGCCCTTCCCCCTCGAGATCATCTGCACCATGATGGGCGTTCCCGCGAGCGAGTACCCGACGGTCCTCGCCTGCTCGAACGTCATCCTCTCCAACGGCGACCCGACCTACATCCCCGAGGGCGCCGACCCGATCCTCGCGGTCCTCGAGGCCGGGGCCACCCTCACCGCGCTGATGGAAGAGCTCGGCACGTACCGGGTCGACCAGCCCGTCGACGACCTCACCAGCGCGCTCGTGAACGCCGAGATCGAGTCCGAGAAGCTCACCCAGCAAGAGCTCGCGTCGTTCTTCGTCCTGCTGCTGGCCGCCGGCAACGAGACCACGCGCACCGCGCTCGCCCACTCATTGGTCGCCCTCACCGACCACCCCGACCAGCGTCGTCGACTGCTCGAGGACTTCTCCGGGCTGAGCGCGACGATGGCCGACGAGATGGTGCGCTGGGCCTCGCCGGTGATCTGGATGCGCCGGACCCTGGCGGAGGACTACACGCTCTCGGGCGTGGAGCTCGCCGCCGGCGACAAGGTCGTCCTCTTCTACAACTCGGCCAACCGCGACGAGGAGGTCTTCGACGACCCCTTCGTCTTTGACGTCGGGCGCACCCCCAACGACCACTACGGCTTCGGGGCGCCGGGTCCCCACTTCTGTTTGGGCGCGCACCTGGCGCGCCGCGAGATCACCGTCATGTGGCGCGAGCTGCTGGCGCGCGTGCCGACGATCCACGCCACCGAGCCCCCGGTGAAGCTCCAGTCGAACTTCATCAACGGCGTCGTGCGCCTGGGCTACGACTTCTAGTCGTCGCGCTCGGCGAGCGCCTCGTCGAAGCTGCGCAGGACCCGCGGGCCCCACACGGTGCCGGGGCCCCCGTTCATCATGATCACGACGCCCATCGCCTCGGCGACCTGCTCGCGGGTCGCCCCCGAGCGCGCCGCGCCGCGGGCGTGGGCCCCGATGCACCCGTCGCACTCGCGCGTCGCGGCGATCGCCAGGGCGACCAGCTCCTTGTGGGCGACGCTGAGCGCCCCGTCGCTCATGACGGCCCGGTGCATCTGGGCGTAGCCCTGGAGGACGTCGGGGATCATCTGGCGCAGGGCCCTCGCGGGCTCGCGCAGCTCGTCACGGACCTCACTGATGTGCTCCATCTCCACCTCCGTGCGCAGCGTACCCGGGTCCCGCCTCTAGGCTCGTCGCCGTGTCCGCCATCGACGACGCGCTCCGCGCGAACGCCGCCTACGTCGCGGCCCACGGCCACCGCCCCCTGGCCACCGAGCCGCGGCGTCGACTGGCCGTGCTCACGTGCATGGACGCGCGACTCGACCTGTTCGGGGCGTTCGGGCTCGAGCTGGGCGACGCCCACCTCATCCGCAACGCCGGTGGCCTGGCGACCGAGGACGCGGTGCGCTCGCTCGTGCTGAGCCAACAGCTCCTCGGCACCCAGGACGTCATGGTCGTCCACCACAGCCGCTGCGGACTCGAGCACCCCGACGAGGGGGTCGTGCGCGAGCGGCTCGAGGCCGCGCTCGGCCAGCCGCTCCCCTTCGCCCTGGGGGCCTTCGCCGACGTGGCGGCCGACGTGCGCGCCACGGTCGCCACGCTCCGGGCCCACCCACTGCTGCGCTCGCGCGAGGTGCGCGGCTTCGTCTTCGACGTCGACTCCGGACGCCTCGTCGAGGTCGAGGGCTAGAGCCCCTTCTTGAACCCGCGGTGCGTCGCCGCGTAGCCGTGGGCCTCGTAGAAGCGGTGGGCGTCGGTGCGCACGACGTTGCTCGTGAGCTGGACCCGGTAGCAGCCGCGCTCGCGCGCGAGCGCCTCGGCCGCCTCGAGTAGGGCCCCACCGACGCCGCGACCGCGCCGGTCCTCGCGCACGAAGACGCTCTCGAGCTCCGCGCAGAGCCCGCCGGCGTGCTGGAAGTGGCGCAGCACCAACACCTGGCACAGGCCCACGACCTCGCCGTCCTCGAGCGCGACGAGCACCGCGCCCCCGTGCGCGGTCGTCTCCTCGGCGGCCCGCCAGTAGACGTCGGGGTCGTCGGGCCGCTCACCGTCGGGGTGGAGCGAGCCCTCGAGCATCACGGCGATCGCCGCCGCGACCTCCCCGCGCGCGAGGGGACGGACCGCAATGGTCACGCGATCGGGTCGATCGGGGTCGGCGCGGCGAGCGCGCGCTCGACCGCCTCGGCCGCGTCCAGGCAGAGGTCCTCGCGCAGCAGGTCGCCCATCACCTGGACCCCGACGGGCGTCCCCTCGAGGAGGCCACACGGCGCGCACGCCGCGGGCAGGCCGAGCACGTTGGCGACCACGGTGAAGCGCACCGCCTCCACGACCGCCAGCGCCGACGCCTGGTCGACCACGTCGAAACCGTGGGGGAAGGGCGGTCGGGTCCAGGTCGGCCCGACCACGAGGGGCCACTCGAGCAGGAACTCGCGCCACGCGCGCGCCACGGCGTAACGGCGCTCATCGGCCGCCGCGAGGGACGCGGCGCTCGGCTCGGGCAGCTCGACCGTCGTGAGCTCCACGAACCGGCGGGCGTCCTCTCCCAGCAGCGGCCAGGTCCCGTCCCAGTAGACCGCGAGCCCGTTCATCATGAGCTCGGTCCACGACCAGTAGGCGTCGATGAGGCGCGGGGGGGTGCGCTCTTCGACCTGGTAGCCGGCGGCCTCGAGCGCCGCCCCGGCGCGCCGCAGTGCCGCCGCCACGCCGGGGTGGGTCGCGCCGCCGTCCGGCTCGGGCACGAGGGCGACCCGGCGCGCGACCGGTGGGCCGTGCAGGGGCGCGTCGAGGGACTGGGGGTCGCGTCGGTGGCGCCCCATCGTCACCTCGAGGCCGCGGCGCACGTCGGCCACCCGGCGCGCCAGCACCCCGTCGACGAGCATCCACTGCTCGAAGAACGGGACCTCCCCGGCGGCGCTCGCGTTGCCCCGGGCGATGCGGCCCCGACTCGGCTTGATCGAGGCGACCCCGCAGCAGAAGGCCGGGCTGCGCAGGGATCCCCCGACGTCGCTGCCGACCCCGAGGGGCGACATCCCGGTCGCCAGCGCCGCGCCCTCCCCGCCCGAGGAGCCGCCGACGGTGTAGCCGTGGCGCCAGGGGTTGTGGGTCGCGCCGTGGCGCGAGGACTCGGTGTTCATCCGCAGGCCGAGGTCGGGCATGTTGGTGCGCGCGAGCATGACGGCGCCGGCCGTGCGCAGCCGCTCGACGATCGGGGCGTCCTCGGTGGCCACTCGGTCGGCCAGGGCCAAGGTCCCCTCGTCGCTCGCGTAGCCCTCGACGTCGACGCAGACCTTGGTCGTAAAGGGCACCCCGTGCAGGGGTCCGAGGGGCCCGCCGGCCAGGGTCGCCTCGTCGGCCCGGGCCGCCTCGGCCAGCACCGCCTCGGGACGCACCTCGACGATCGCGTTCACCGTGGGGTTCACCGCGTCGATGCGCGCCAGGTGGGCCTCGACGACCTCGCGCGAGGAGACCTCGCGCGCGCGGATGCGCTGGGCGAGCGTTGTCGCCGACTCCCGCCAGAGCTCGTCGCCCACGCGCCCTCCCCGGACCAGGATAACGGACCCGGCCCGCGCGACCGGGCCCGCGGGTCCCGCGCAAATCACGCGGGGTTATCCGCGTGTTCACACACGGATAACCCGCGCTCCCTACGCTGAGGCCGTTCGCTCCACGAGGAAGGCACGGCATGGACGAGTCAGGGCAGCCGACCGCCACCACCGAGAACGTCAACGCCGTCCTCTCGGCCATCGACCCCGACCGCCAGCGCCCGCGCGACGTCCTGGCCGCGCAGCGCCTAACGCTGCGCTTCGGGTCGACGACGGTCCTGAGCGACGTCGACGTGACGTTCCCGAGGGGCACGATAACCGCCCTCATCGGTCCCACCGGCTCGGGTAAGTCGACTTTTTTGCGCACGCTCAATCGGATGAACGACAAGGTCTACGGCTTTCGCCACGAGGGCGACGTCCTGCTCGAGGGTGAGAGCATCTGGGCCCGCACTCAGGATCTCTTGACCGTGCGCCGGCGGGTGGGCATGCTCTTCCAGCGACCCAACCCGTTCCCCATGTCGATCAAGGACAACGTGGTCGCGGGCGTGCGCGCCCATCGCATCGCCCGGGGCAAGCAACTCGACGTGGTCGCCGAGACCCGCCTGCGCGAGGTGGGCCTCTGGGACGCGGTGAAGGACCGGCTGAACGACTCGCCCTACCGGCTCTCGGGCGGCCAGCAGCAGCTCTTGTGCCTGGCGCGCGCCCTCGCCGTGGGCCCGGAAGTCCTGCTGCTCGACGAGCCGACCTCGGCCCTCGACCCCCTCTCGACCGAAGCCGTGGAGAACTTGATGCGGGCCATGACGCCGGCGCTCACCATCGTGGTGGTGACCCACAACCTGGGCCAGGCCCGACGGGTCTCGGACAGCACGATGTTCTTCTACGGCGGCCGCCTCGTCGAGCACGGGCCGACCGAGGCGCTCTTTCACTCCCCGACCCAGCCCGACACCGAGCGCTACGTCAACGGCCTTATGGGCTGACGTCCCGCGGCCCCGACCCGCGGGACGCGCCGGCGACGGCCCGGCGACTAGCGCCGGCCCTCGGCGTGACGCTGGGTCCGATTCACGAGGACTCGCGAGACCACCAGCAGCACCAGGACCAGCACGATCAAGATGAGGGCCGCGTCGAAGGACAGGTACTGGGACGACGTGATGGGCTGGTTGTAGTCGGTCCACACGTAGTAGGTGAGGTAGGCGATCGGCTGGTGGATCAGCGACGCCGACGGCAGGTTGTTGGTGATGCCGGCGGTGTAGAGAAGCGGGGCGGTCTCGCCCACCGCGATCGCCAAGGCGATGAGCAGCCCGGTGACGATCCCCGGCAGGGCGCTCTTTATGACGACCTTGCGCAACGCGTAACCCGTCGACATCCCCAGAGCCTCGGCCCCCTCGCGGTAGCTGGTGGGGACCTGACGAAGGGCCGACTCGGTGGACTTGGCTATATAGGGGGTCACCATGAGCGACAGGATGATGAGGGCCGGCAGGAGCGAGAAGCCCCAGTGGAGCCCCACGCAGAGCGCGATGTAGCCGACGTAGCCCAGCACGATCGAGGGGAAGCCCGAGAGGACCTCGGTCGCGGTGCGCAGCACCGCGCCCCCGGTCACGCCGTCGCCCCGTCGGGGGCGAGACAACTCGGCGAAGTGGATCCCCGAGAGCACGCCGATCGTGCCCGCGATGACCAAGACGCCGACCATGATGACGAGCGTGCCCAAGATGGCGTTCTCGAGTCCACCCCCGGTGCCGAGCGGCACCGTGGTGAGCACGTTCCAGCGCCAGTGGGGCACGGCCCGCACCACCACGTCGGTGATGAGCCAGACCGACGGCCCGATGACAAAGAGCAGTGCGGCCGCCGAGAGGGTACGGAAGGCGACCTCGCGGACCCGACGGCCCCGGGTCGGGGGGTAGGCGCCGGTGACGTGGGCCACGCTCAACCCCGCCCCACGGGCGCCACGTGGCGCGACGAGCTGTTCACGATCACCCGGGCGACCACGTTCACCACGACCGATATGACCGCGAGCACCAGCCCGGCCTCGGCGAGCGTGGCGATCGCGAAGCCGGTCCCGTCGGTGGCCGCCGAGTCGAGCTGGCTCACGATGGTGGCCGCGACCGTCGTCATCGTCCCGAAGATGTTCGGCGAGATCGTCCCGAGCACCGACCCCGAGATCATGGCGACGGCGATCGTCTCGCCGAGCGCCCGGCCGAGGCCGAGCACCGTCGCGCCGATGATGCCCGAGCGCACCCAGGGAATGGTGACCCGTCGGGCCACCTCGGCCTCGGTCATCCCGAGGGCCTCGGCGCCCTCTTTGGGTAGTGGGGGGACCTGCAAGAAGAGGTCGCGCGTGGTCGAGGCGATGATCGGCACGATCATCAGGCCCAGCACCAGGCCCGAGGTCAACA
>JAKABC010000037.1 GCA_021802025.1 Actinomycetes bacterium | reverse complement strand
GAAGGAGCCGCCCATCGAACGAAAGAAGTTGGCCCCCGCCGTCGCCGCCCCGATATCCGAGGGGTGCACGGCGTTCTGGACGACCGTGACGAGCAGCTGCATCACCAGCCCGAGCCCGATGCCGAGAATCACCATGGACCCGCTGAGCACCCAGTTCGAGGTCGACTCCGAGACCACCCCGAGCAGGCCGAGCCCGAGGGTCATGACGGCCGTGCCCACGATGGGGAACGGCCGGTAGCGCCAGCCCTTGGAGACCAGCGCGCCGGCGGTGATAGACGCCCCGAAGAGCCCCACCATGAGCGGCAGCAGCCGCACGCCCGAGGCGGTCGGCGAGACACCCCGAACGAGTTGGAGGAAGACCGGCAGGTACGTGAGCGCCCCGAACATCGAGAAGCCGACGACGAAGCCGATGGCCGAGGAGGAGGAGAAGACGCGGTTGGAGAAGAGCTTGAGGGGCAGGATCGGCTCGGTCGCCCGGCGCTCAATCGCGACGAAGGCCGCCGCCGCAACCACCCCGACGGCCACCAGCGCCATCGACGGGGCGCTGAGCCACGCCAGCGAAGTGCCCCCGAGCGAGGTGAACACGATGAGCGCCGAACTCGACACGGCCAGGACCGCGAAGCCGCGGTAGTCGATATCGTGGCTGACCCGAGTCGTCGTCTTGGGTAGGACCGCCGCGGTCACGACGAGGGCGAGGATCCCCACCGGCAGGTTGACGAAGAAGATCCACCGCCACGACCAGTACTCCACGATCACCCCTCCGAGCAGTGGGCCGAAAACGGTTGCGGCCCCGAAGACGGCCCCGAAGAAGCCGGCGTAGCGGCCGCGCTCACGCGGCGACACGACGTCGGCGATGATTGCCTGGGCCTCGATCATGAGCCCCCCGCCGCCGATCCCCTGCAGCGAGCGAAAGATGATCAGCTCGACCATCGAGTGGGCCAGCCCGCACAGCATCGAGCCGACCACGAAGATGACGATCGAGTACTGGAAGAAGTTCTTGCGGCCGTAGAGGTCCCCGAGCTTGCCCCACATCGGCGTGCTGACCGTGGTGGCGAGCAGGTAGCCCGTCACCACCCAGCTGATCCGACTGGCCCCGTGGAGGTCCCCGACGATGGTGGGCAGCGCCGTCGAGACGATCGTCGAGTCGAGAGCCGAGAGAAGCATGCCCAGCATCAGCGCCCCGAAGATCACGTAGAGCTCGCGCTTGCTCACCGTTCGGCTGACGCTGGGCTCGCTGGACATGGTCACCTCGTCGCGTCGGTCCCGGGGGCGGGACGGCCCACGCTACCGGCTCACCACTCTCGTTCGTATCGGTAGCCTGGAGGACGTGGGCCCGCTCGCGCGCCGGCTATCGCGCGCCGCGCGGCGCGAGTACGCCTCCGCCGTGACCCTCTCCACGGGTGTCGCGACCGCCCTGGTGTGGTCGGCCGCCGCCCCCTCGTCCTACTTCGCCCTCGACACCGACCACGTCGCCGGTCGCCTCGGCGCCTTCGTGGGCGTCGGCACGATCCACGACCTCATCGTCAACGGCCTGATGGTCGTGTTCTTCGCCGCGGTGGGGCTGGAACTCTCGCGCGAGCTGAGCCGCGGCGTGCTGGTCGAGCGCCGTCGCGCCGTGGCGCCGGTCGTCGGCGCCCTCGGCGGGATGGCCGCGACCGCCCTCGGCTCGCTCGCCCTGGGCCACCTGCTCGGCCGGGCGGCCCTCGTCCGGGGCTGGGGTGTCCCCATGGCGACCGACGTCGCCTTCTCCTTGGGCGTGGTCGCCCTCGTCGGCCGGCGCCTCCCGCCGGCGCTGCGGACCTTCCTGCTCACCCTCGCCATCGCCGACGACGTGGCGAGCGTCATCGTGCTCACGCTGACCGGAACCACTCACCCACGCCCGGTGGGGCTGGCGGCGCTCGCGGTCGTCCTCGTCGTCGGCACGCCGCTCGTGCGCCGCCGCAATCGCGCGGGATCGGCGCTCGTCCTCGTGGGGGCGACGTGGCTCGGCTTCGCGTGGGCCAACGTCGACCCCGCACTGGCCGGTGTGCTCGCCGGAGGCCTCATCAACACCGGCGCCCCCTGGTGCGACCGACTCGAACGACGCGCCACCCTCGCGTCGGCCACCGTCGTCTTGCCGCTGTTCGCCCTCGTGGCGTGCGGGGTCGCCTGGCGCCAGCTCTCCGGGTCCCCCACGCTCGTCCTGGTGCTCGCCACGATCGTGATCCGCTTGGGGGGAAAGATCGTGGGCATCACCGGCGGAGTGGGTCTCGCCCGGCTCGCGGGCTTCTCACCCCACCCCACCCTCTCGGCGCGTCTCATCGGCGAGGTCGCCGTGGTCTGCGCGATCGGCTTCACGGTGCCACTGCTCTTCGCGGGCACCCTCTTCGGCGTGGACAGTCCCACCTACGCCGCGCTCGACCTCGGCCTGCTCGCGAGCTCGGTGGTCGCGGCGCTGCTCGGGGTGTGGCTCCTGCGCCGCTCGGCCCGGTCGCTAGGTTGAGTCCGTGCGCACGCGACTGACCGACCTCCTCGGCGTCGAGCACCCGGTGATGCTCGCCGGTATGGGCGGGGTCGCCTACAGCGCCCTCACGGCCGCGGTCTGCGAGGCCGGGGGTTTCGGCTGCCTCGGGGCCTCGACGATGTCGACGGGCCAGCTGCGCGACGAGATCGCCCTGACGCGTTCGGCCACGGCGCGGCCCTTCGGGGTGGACCTGCTCACCGCCTTCGCTGACACCCTCGTGGCCCAGACGGAGGTCGCCCTCGAGGGTGGGGCCCGCGCCCTCGTCGCCGGTCTCGGCGTGCCCTCGCGCGTGGTCGACCTGTGCCACCGTCACGACGTGCTGGTCGTCTCGCTCTGCGGCAAGGTCGAGCACGCCCGTCGAGCGATCGACGCGGGCTGCGACCTGGTGGTGGCCCAGGGCACCGAGGCCGGCGGTCACACCGGAGCGGTCGCGACCATGGTGCTCGTACCCCTGGTCGTCGACGCCGTCGACGGGCGCGTCCCCGTCGTCGCGGCCGGTGGCGTGGCCGACGGGCGCGGGCTCGCCGCGGCGCTCGCCCTGGGCGCCGACGGCGTGTGGGTCGGTACGCGCTTCATCGCCACGCCCGAGGCACGGGCCCTACCCGGCTACCACGAGCGGATCCTGACGGCGGCCGAGGACGCGACCGTCGTCTCACGGGCCTTCACCGGCAAGACCATGCGCGTGCTGCGCAACGCGACCACCGAGCGCTACGAGAAGGATCCCTCGTCCCTGCGCCCCTTCCCCGAGCAGCTCGGCGTGGCGTTGGGCGAGGGCACGTTCCACCTCGGCGGCGACGAGACCACTCCCGGGGTCGACCCCGAGCGCGAGGGCTACCCGGCCGGTCAGGTCGTGGGCGCGATCGACGAGGTGGTGCCGGCCGCACGCATCGTCTCCGACATGGTGAGAGAGGCCGAGGCGATCCTCGCTCGCCTGGGCGCCTAGGGCGCCCCGAGGCCGACGGGGCAGCTCACCCCGGTGCCGGCGATCCCGCAGTAGCCGTCGGGGTTCGCCTCGAGGTACTGCTGGTGGTACTCCTCGGCCAGGTAGAAGGGACCCGCGGGGGCGATCTCGGTCGTCACCTCGCCGAAGCCCGCGGCGGCGAGGCGCTCGCGGTAGGCCGCGGCGACCTCGCGGGCGATCGCCTCCTGGGCGGCGTCGAGGACGAAGAGGGCGCTGCGGTACTGGGTGCCCACGTCGTTGCCCTGGCGGTAACCCTGGGTCGGGTCGTGGTTCTCGAAGAACGTGCGCACGACGTCGGCGTAGCTCAACCGCGTCGGATCGAACACGACGCGCACGACCTCGGCGTGGCCGGTCTGACCGGTGCAGACCTCGCGGTACGTCGGGTTGGGGGTGAAGCCCCCCTGGTAGCCCACGGCCGTGGTGATCACACCGTCGAGCCGGTAGAACAGTCGCTCGGCGCCCCAGAAGCAGCCCATCGCCACGTAGGCCACCTCGGCGCCGTCGGGGACCTCGGTGAGCGACGTCCCCAGAACCAGGTGGGGACGCGCGACGACGAGGGCGTCCTCGCGCCCGGGGAGGGCCTCGTCGGGCCCGATCATCACGGCTCGCTTAAACATGGGCCCACCCTAGGGGCCCCGCCGTCGGCCGCCGCCGGGGCCCTGGGTAGGCTCGAGGCTCCCGTCATGATCGCGATCGAGCACCTCACCAAGCGGTATCGCAAAACGGTGGCGGTGGACGACCTCGACCTCGTCGTCCAGCCCGGGGTCGTCACCGGCTTCCTCGGCCCCAACGGTTCGGGCAAGTCCACCACGATGAGGGTCATCATGGGCCTCGACCGGCCGAGCCGGGGTCGCGCCACGGTCAACGGCCGGCCCTACCACGACCTGCGCGACCCGCTGCGCGAGGTCGGGG
Organism: Actinomycetes bacterium; assembly: GCA_021802025.1. GTDB lineage: Bacteria > Actinomycetota > Acidimicrobiia > Acidimicrobiales > RAAP-2 > RAAP-2. The sequence continues at coordinate 7,361 of JAKABC010000037.1, read as the reverse complement.
CGCTGCTCGAGGCCAAGGCCGTGCATCCCGGTCGCAGCGCGCGCAACCACCTGCGGGCGCTGGCGGCCTCGAACAAAATCCCCTTCTCGCGGGTGGACGAGGTCCTCGAGTTCGTCGGCCTGGCGAGCGTCGCCACCAAGCGCGTCGGCGACTTCTCCCTCGGCATGGGCCAGCGCCTGGGGATCGCCGCGGCCCTGCTCGGTGACCCGGGCGTCCTGCTCTTCGACGAGCCGGTCAACGGGCTCGACCCCGAGGGCATCCGCTGGATCCGTGACCTCTTCCGCTCCCTCGCCGCCGAGGGCCGCACCGTCTTCGTCTCGAGCCACCTGATGAGCGAGATGGCCGTCACCGCCGACCAGATCATCGTGATCGGCAAGGGTCACCTCATCACCCAGGGTTCGGTGAGCGACCTCACGGCCGCGGCCAAGGGCGCGGTCGTGGTGCGTGGCAACGACCGCGAACGACTCGAGCGCGCCCTGCGGGCCGCGGGGGCCACCGTCGAGGTCGTCAACGACGACGCCCTGCGCGTGGGCGAGTTGAGCGCCGAGGCCGTGGGACAGCTCGCCTTCGACGAGGGCGTCGTGCTCTTCGAACTCACCCCGGAGCGGGCGTCGCTCGAAGAGGTCTACATGGCCCTCACGGCCGGCGTGGTCGAGTACGGATCGGGTTCGTCGTGAGCGCCCACCCCACGCTGGCCTCGGTGATCCGCTCGGAGTGGCTCAAGTTCCGCTCCGTGCGCTCGTCGATCATGGGCGTGGCGATCACCTTCGTGCTCACCATCGGCATCGGGGCCCTCATCACCGCCTCGATCCGCACGCACTGGACCGCGCACCCCGAGGCCCACATCGGCTTCGACCCGGTAACCACGAGTCTCGGCGGGACCCTCTTCGCCCAGTTCGCCGTGGGGGTCATCGGCGCCCTCTTTGTCACCGCGGAGTACTCCTCGGGCTCGATCCGGTCCACCCTCGCCGCCACGCCCCGACGAGTCGAGGTCGTCCTCGCCAAGCTGGCCGTGCTCGTGGGGTCGCTGCTGGTGGTGAGCGAGGTGGCGGTCTTCGTCACGTTCCTCATGGGCCAGGCCATCTACTCCGGGGTCGTACCCACGGCGTCGTTGTCGACTCCGACCGTCTTGCGGGCCGTGCTCTTCGGCGGCCTCTACCTGACCCTGCTCGGGACGATCGGCATGGCGCTGGGCTGGCTGCTGCGCCAGAGCGCCGCGTGCATCAGCGTCTTCACCTCCTTGATCCTGGTGCTGCCCATCGTCACGTTCCTCCTCCCCTCGAGCTGGCAGAACACCATCGGCCGCTTCGAGCCCTCGACGCTGGGCCAGTCCATGGAGTCGGTGTCGCCGCCGGCCCACGCCTTCAGCGCGGGCGCGTCGCTGCTCGTCCTGGCCCTCTACGCGACCGTATTGATGGCGGCTGCCGCCACCGCGCTCACCCGCCGCGACGCCTAGACACGGGGCCGACACGGTCCTAGGGTGAGGCGATGGACCTGCGCGAGGCGTTGCGGACGACCGGGTCGATCCGCCGCTTCGTCGACCGCCCCGTCGAGGACGCCCTCGTGCGCGAGATCCTCGACGACGCGCGCTTCGCGCCCTCGGGTGGCAATCGCCAGGCGTGGCGCGTCGTCGTCGTGCGGGACCCGGCGCTCAAGGCCGCGGTCGGCGAGGCCTACCTCGACGCGTGGCACGACTACGTGGCCCACGTCCTGGCCGGGCTGATCCCCTTCTCCCCACTCGCGAGCGAGGCCGACCGCCACGCCGCGGCGACCCAGCGGGCCCACGCCGAGGCCGCCTCCAAGCCCGACGGCTTCGCCGAGACGATGGGCCTAGCCCCGGCGATGCTGGTGGTCGCCGCCGACCTCACGTGCCTGGCCGCCACCGACCGCGACCTCGAGCGCTACGGCCTGGTCGGCGGCGCCTCGGTCTACCCCTTCGTGTGGAGCCTGCTGCTCGCGGCGCGTGCCCGCGACCTCGGTGGGGTGATCACGACGGTGGGCACCCGTAACGAACCCACCCTGCGACAGCTCCTGCACCTGCCCGAGACGATGGCCGTGGCGGCCGTGGTGGTACTCGGCTACCCCGAGCACCGCCCCACGCGACTGCGCCGCCGCCAGGTCGAGGAGTTCGCGACGGTCGACCACTTCGACGGACCCGCCCTGCGCGCGGACGCGGGCTGAGGGGCGCTCTAGACCAGCGCCGGGCGCAAGTCGCTCGGCCAGTTGCCGAAGCGCTCGCGCGAGAGCAGCAGATCGGTCCCCTCGCGGCGCAGGTGGCGCTGGCGCCAGAGGAGTTGGGTCTGGGCGGCGCCGAGCACACGGTCGGCGTCGGTGCACTCGGTGCGCCAGGTGGGGTCCGCGGCTAGGTCGAAGCAGCGAAACGACCCGTCCCCGAACTGGACGTAGGCCAGGTCCTCGGTGAGCGTCACGGCGAGGTTGCGCTGGGCGAGCACCTCGCCGGGCGGGGCGTGCTCACCCCGCAACAAGAGATAGCGACTGTCCCACTCGTAGTGCGCGGCGCCACGCCACTCCACCTCGCGCCCCTCGAGCAGCGGGGTGAGCGAATGACCGTCACACTGGGCCGGCGCCTCGAGGCCGAGGCTCTCGGCCAGCGTGGCCAGCAGGTCGACGTTCTCGGTGAGTCGCTCGACCACGCGCGGGCCGAGGCGCGGGTCCCGCCACAAGCCGATGATGTGGTAGCTCTGGGGGAAGAAGCCGAGCTTCTCTTTCAGGCCGTGGTCGCCCAGCTGGTCGCCGTGATCCGAGGTCACCACCACGAGCGTCTCGCCCCACTCGCCCCGGGCCTCGATCGCCTCGACCACCCGACCCAACTGGGCGTCCACCTCGCTGACCATCCCGTAGTACTGGGCCCGCAGTCGCGCCACGGCGCCCGGGTCGGTGGCCGCCGACAGCGGCCAGGTGAGGGCCGCGCGATGCAGGGGGTGGCGGGCACCCTCGTCCACCGGGGGAATCGCCGGGGGCACGTCGCGCGGATCGTAGAGGCGCGCGTACTCGCCCGCCGCGGCGTAGGGCGGGTGGGGACGCAGGTAGCTCAGGTGGGCGAACCAGCCCGACGCCTGGCGATCCAGCCACCCGAGGAAGCGGTCGGTGAGAAAGGCGCTCAGGGAGTGCTCGGCCGGTCGGGAGGACTCGTCGATTACCGCCGCCTCCCAGCCGCTGGCCACGTCGTAGCCCAGGGCGCGCAGGTACTGGATGTAACCGGCCTGGGAGTTCGGAAGGTAGAGCCCGACCGAGAAACCCGGGAGCACCCCGTCGTAGTCGTCGAGGCGCGGGTCGTCGGGCCCGAGCGCCTCGACGGGGTCGACCCCTTGATCGGTGTAGCCGAAGAGCGTCGGATCGAAGCCGGCGCGCCGGGCCACGCGCGCCAGGTTGTCGAGGCGTCGGTCGAGCGGGGTGCCGTTGGCCACGACCCGGTTGTTCATCTGGTACGTGCCGGTGTAGAGCGCGGCCCGGCCGGGCGAGCAGGGGGCCGCCTGGGAGTAGTGGCGAGTGAGGCGGGCGCCCTCGCGGGCGAGCCGATCGAGGGTGGGGGTCGTGACGAGGGGGTGGCCGGCGGCGCCGTAACTGTCGGCGCGGAACTGGTCGAGCGTGACGAACAGGACGTTCACGACGGAGATCGCACGAGTCGGCCCACGTGGGCGGCCAGGTCGTCGATGATCGCGAGGGCGCTCGGGACGGCCCCGCCGTAGCGGATGAAGCCGTGGACCATGCCCTTGGCCTCGAGGAGCTCGACGGGCACCGCGAAGTGCTCGAGGAGTCCGGCGTAGGCGACCGCCTCGTCGCGCAACGGGTCGCACTCGGCCACCACCACGATCGCGGGCGCCACGCCGGCCAGGTCACCGCAGAGCAGCGGGCTGACCCGCCAGTCGGTGGGGTCGGCGCCGGCGAGGTAGCGCCGGTAGTCGCGCGCCAACTGGTCGAGCTCGAGGAGGTAGCCGGTGCCGTAGCGGTGCGCCGACTCGGTCATCACCTCGGGACCGAGCGTCGGGTACAACAGGACCTGCCCGGCGAGCTCGACGTCGTCGCGCACCAGGCGGCTGGCGACCGCGACGAGGTTGGCGCCCGCGGAGTCGCCCATGAGCACGATCCGGTCGTCGGGGCGGCCCAGCTCGTCGCGGTGGGCCGCGACGTGGGCGACGGCGTCCACGACGTCCTCGAGCGCGGCCGGGAAGGGGTGTTCGGGGGCCAGGCGGTAGTCGAGGGCCACGATCCGCCGGCGCAGGTCGCTGGCCAATCGCCGGCAGAGCCAGTCGTGGGAGTCGAGGTCGCCCACCACGAACGAGCCCCCGTGGGCGTAGAGCACGACGGCCCCGGGGGCCTCGTCGCGAGGCACGTAGAGGCGGGCCCCCAGCCGGCGATCGACCAGGTCGAGGCTGCGCTCTTCGACCAGGGCCATCGTCGCGGGGTCCCGGCCGAGGCCGATCATCTCGGCGCGGAACTGGCGACGTCGCTCCTCGACGCTCAGCGACTCGAGGTCGGGCGCCGGGGCGGCCCGCGACTCGGCGAGGAGCCGCTCGATCGCCGGGTCCAGCCCCACGTCGGGTCAGCCTAGACCGGCCGGCGCGTCGCGTCGCGTGCGCCGCCACGCGCGCTCGAGTCGATACAGCGCGGCGAGGTCGCTGCGCACGGGTCGGACCGCGGGCTCGAACCGCTCGCCCACGCGGGCACCGGTGGCGAGCTCGTCGAGCGTCGTCGAACCGAGGGCCAGCGCGCAGAGGTGCCCGACTCCCCGCAGGGGGGCCAGACGCGGGCGGGGGGTGCGCACGACGGTGCGTCCGGTCGCGTCGGCGACCATCTGGCACCACAGGGCCGACTCGGCCCCGCCCCCGACGAGCGACACGGGGTCGAGACGGCGGCCCGTGAAGCGCTCAACGTGGCCGAAGAGCCACGCCACGTTGGCCGCGACCCCCTCCATCACCGCGCGCACGACGTCGGCCCGGCTCGTGGCGACCCCGAGCCCCGCCACCACCGCGCGCAGCGCCTTGTCCTCCACCGGGGAACGTTCGCCGGCCAGCCACGGACCGACCCGCACGCCGTGCGCGCCGGGCGGGGCGCTCGCCGCGAGCGCCGTGAGCTCCTCGTAGGCCGCCCCGGGCCAGAGCAGGTCGCGGCACCACTCGAGCGCGCGGGCCCCGGTCTCTTGGTTGTCGATCACGAGGTAGCCGCCGTCGCCCAGACCCGGGACGGTGGCGATGGAGTGCACGACGTCGGTCTTCTTGCGCGGCACCGGACAGCTGACCCAGGCGGTCGTCGAGAGCGCCGCGTGCGCCTGGTACGGGCCGACCGCGCCCGCGCCGAGGGCGGCGGCGTGCAGATCGGGCACGGCGGCCACGACCGGGGTCCCCTCGCGCAGGCCCAGCGCGTCGGCCGCCGGGGCGGTGAGGCCCCCCACCACCGAGCCGGTCGCCACGAGCGGGGGGAGCTTCTCGCCGGGCAGACCCGACAGTCGCACGAGGCGAGGGTCGTAGCCGACGGTCGCGAGGTCCCGGTTGTCGGTCAGCCACAGCGCCAGGCGCGACGCCGGTGACCCCGTCACGACCCCGGTCATGCGCCCGGTCAGGTAGTCGATCGGCTCGCTGTACCAGCGCGTGCGCGCCGCGACCTCGGGCCGCTCGCGCTCAAGGAAGAGGATCTGGCCCAGGGGGTCGCCGGCGGTGAGCGACGGGGCGCCGGCGCTGCGGCGCACGAAGGCCGCCACCTTGCGCGGCGCGTAGCCCATCACCGGACCGCCCAGGACCGCGCGCGCGTGGGTCACCCCCCGGGTGTCGAGCCAGGTCAGGCACTCCCCGACCGGCGCGCCGTACGCGTCCACCGGCACGGTCGACGCGTACTGTCCGGTCACCCCGATAGCGACCACCCGCGAGGCGTCGACGGCCGCCACGAGCCGCCTCGACGCCGCACCGATTAGGGTCCACCACTCCTCGGGGTCCTGGGTCGCGGCCCCCGCCGGGTCCAGGTGGGTCGTCACCGCGTGGATCTCGACGGCCACGACCTCACCGTCGAGGGTCACCAGGGCGACCTTCGGACCCCCCGTGCCCAGGTCGACCGCGAGGCAGAGGTCGCTCACGGGGCCGGGGGCACCGCGAGCTGGTCGTCCATCATCTCGGCCATGACCGCCCGGATGAACTCGTCGGCCTCCTCGGACCAACCACCGGCCACGCCGCCGTAGATCGCCCCCGAGCGGGCCGGCTCGTCGCGGTGGGCCCGGGCGTAGTCGACCGCGTCGGCCAGGTCCGCGCTCCAGCGCTCGACGACCCCGGGCTGGGTCTGGGGCCGGGTGACGGCCATGTGCAGCGCGTTGGGGTACTGCTGACCGTTGAGCCGCCACCCTCGGGAGCGCAGGAAGTCGTTCACGTGATAGACGTCGAACTCGTCGGAGGTGAACGAGAAGAGGAAGGTCGGGTCACCCAGGACGCGCAGCGACGGGTGGGACTCGACGGCGCCGCGCAGGGCGTGGGCGGTGTCGAAGATGGCGCGCGCGTAGCGCCGGTACCCCGCGCGCCCGAGGTGGACCATGGCCGCCCAGGTCGCGGCGAGCAGGCCGCCCGAGCGTGACCCCTCCATGCCCGGCGAGCAGTACTTGCCGCCGGACCAGTCGGTCTGGAAGAAGTACTGGCTGTCGCGCAGCGCCGTGTCGGCGAAGCACAGGACGCTCGTCCCCTTGAGCGCGTAGCCGTACTTGTGGGTGTCGGCCGAGATCGTGGTGACGCCGGGGACCGAGAAGTCGAAGGGGGCGATCGGCTCACCCAGCTCGCGCCCGAAGGGGAGGATGAAACCGCCCAGGCAGCCGTCGACGTGCAGTCCCACGCCGTGCTCGAGGGCCAGGGCGCCGAGCTCGGGAATGGGATCGACGGTGCCGTAGCCGTAGTTGGTCGCCGAGCCCACGAGGGCGATCGTGTCCGCGTCGATGTGCGCGGCGACCCACTCGAGGTCGACGCGCGTGGTCGCCGGGTCGACGGGCGCCACGCGCACCTCGACCCCGAACAGGTGGCCGGCCTTAGTGAAGGCCGGGTGGGCCGTCTCGGGCTTGATGAGGTTGGGCCGACCCGTGCGCGCCGCGTTGGCGTCGCGGTAGGCCAGCACGGCGTGGGCGATCGAACCGCTCCCGCCCGAGGTGACCAGCCCGCCGGGACGGCCCGCGAGTGCACCGCCACCGAGCAGGTCGAGGGTCATCGCGATGATCTCCGCCTCGAACTTGGTCGCGCTCGGACACATGTCTCGCTGGAGCACGTTCACGTGACTGAAGTGGGCGAAGGCCCGGTTCAAGAAGTCGTAGTGGTCGTGGTCCCCGCAGTACATCGTGCCCGAGCACTGACCCGACTCCCAGGTGGGGTCCTCGG
>JAKABC010000036.1 GCA_021802025.1 Actinomycetes bacterium | reverse complement strand
GTAGTGGTAGCGGGCCAGGAAGACGAAGTTGTTGACCGTCGCCGGCGCGGCGCCGGGGTCGAGGGCGATCACGATCGTCCCCTTCGAGGTCGCCATGGTCGCCGTGTACCGCCGCTCCGGGTCGATGACCATGGGGGGCGGCGCGTCGAAGTGCTGCCGCTTCGGGCTGGATCCGTCCGGCGCGGGGATGTCGGTCATTGCGGCCTCTGCTTTCTCGGTGTGTCGGTGTGTCAGCTCGTGGCGATCGTCACCGACAGGATGCGCTGGACGACCTTGGGCTTGCCTGTGGATGTCGTGCCGCCCTCGGAGTTGATCTTCTCCACCACCGACATACCCTTCGTGACCTTGCCGAAGAGCGAGTACTTGTTGCCGCTGGCCAGGTCGGCGTTCAACGTCTTTGTCCCCCCGGGCACCAGCACGAAGAACTGGCTGCCGTTGGTGTCTGTCCCGCCGGAGTTGGCCATCGCCACGTCGCCGGCGGCGTACGAGCCGGGGACGTTCTCGTTGGCGAACCTGTAGCCCGGGCCGCCCGCGCCCGTGCCGGTCGGGTCCCCGGTCTGGTCCATGAACCCGGGGATCACCCGGTGGAACGTGTTGCACGTGTAGAAGCCCTTGTCGGCCAGGAACACGAAGTTGTTCACCGTGGTGGGCGCCGCCTTGGCGTCGAGGGCGATGTCGAAGGTGCCCGCCGTCGTCTTCACCGTGGCGGTGTACGCCTTTGTCGGGTCGATGGTCATGGCCGGCGCCTTGGAGAACGACAGCGTGTTGGTCCGCGTCGCCGGTGACGCCGGGCAGCCGGCGGCCACGGCCAGCTTGTTGGCGGCCGCCTGGGCCGAGCTCTTGGCGGCCGACGTGCTCGTGGTGCTCGTGGTGGTCGTGGACGGCGTGCCGTGGCCGGTGAGCACGCCGGTGGAGAGGAGGACGAGCAGGATCACGACGGCGGCGCCGCCCGCGACGAACCCGGCGTTCCGCAGGCCGCGGCGGACGCGCCTCCGCCGGGCCTCGGCCGCCTTCTTGCGCTGGCGTGCGGCCTTCTGCCTCGCTCGCTTCTCCGTCGGCACGGCCCGACACCCTAATGGCTGGAGCGCAGGCCACCAATGCGGACTCGACGGCGGGATAGCGTCTCGGCCATGCCCCTGGTCGTCCAGAAGTACGGCGGCACGTCCGTCGGCGACGCCGAGCGCATCCGGGCGGTGGCCCGCCACGTGGCCGAGACCCGGGCCCGCGGCAACGAGGTCGTCGTGGTCGTCTCGGCCATGGGCGAGTTCACCGACGAGCTCATCGCGCTCGCCGACGAGGTGACCCCGACCCGTCCCGCCCGCGAGATGGACATGCTCCTCACGGCCGGTGAGCGCATCTCGATGGCGCTGGTCTCGATGGCCCTGGGGGCCCTCGAGGTCGGTTCGGCCTCCTTCACCGGGAGCCAGGCCGGGATCATCACCGACACCCGGCACATGTCCGCGAAGATCCTCGAGATGCGCCCCGACCGGATCCGCGAGGCCCTGGCCCTGGGGCTGGTGCCCGTGGTGGCCGGCTTCCAGGGGGTCTCCACCGAGCGCGACATCACCACGCTCGGCCGGGGCGGCTCGGACGTCACGGCGGTCGCCCTGGCCCACGCGCTCGGCGCCGAGGTCTGTGAGATCTACACCGACGTCACGGGGGTCTTCAGCGCCGACCCCCGGGTGGTGCCCCGGGCGCGCCGGCTGGAGAGGGTGTCGTTCGACGAGATGCTCGAGATGGCCGCCACCGGCGGGCGCGTGCTGATGCTGCGCTCGGTGGAGTTCGCGCGCCGCCACGGCGTGCCGCTGCACGTGCGCTCGAGCTTCACTTGGGAGCAGGGAACCTGGATCGTGGAGGAGGAGCCATCCATGGAAGAGGCCATCGTGTCGGCGATCACCGACGACACCTCGGAGGCGAAGATCACCGTCGGCGGGGTCCCGGACCGCCCGGGCGTCGCGGCGACGCTCTTTCGGGCCCTGGCCGGGGCCGGCATCAACGTCGACATGATCGTCCAGAACGTGAGCGCGCACAACGTGACCGACATCTCTTTCACCGTGGCCAAGACCGACCTCGACCCGGCGATGGCCGCCTGCACCACGGTCGCCCGGGCGATCGGGGCCACCGAGGTGACGAGCGACGACGGGATCGGCCGGGTCTCGCTCGTGGGCGCCGGGATGAAGTCGAGTCCCGGGGTCACGGCCCTGATGTTCGAGACGCTGTCGGACGAGGGGATAAACATCGAGATGATCTCGACCAGCTCGATCCGGATCTCGTGCGTCGTGCGCGCCGAGCGGGTCGCCGACGCCGTGCGCAGCCTGCATCGCGCCTTCGGCCTGGACGCCTCGTGAGCCGTCGGGTCACCCTGGCGGTCGTGGGGGCCACGGGCCAGGTCGGCGCGGTGATGCGCGCGATCCTGGCCGAACGGGCGTTCCCGGTGGGCGAAGTGCGCTTCTTCGCCTCGGCCCGCTCGGCCGGCACGACCCTGCCCTTCGCCGGGCGCGACGTCGTCGTCGAGGACGCCGAGGGCGCCGACTTCAGCGGCATCGACATCGCCCTGTGCTCGTCGGGCGCGGCGTCCTCGCGGGTGCTCGCCCCCCGCCTCGCCGCCGCCGGCGCCCTGGTGATCGACAACTCCTCGGCCTGGCGGATGGACCCCGAGGTCCCCCTCGTCGTGCCCGAGGTCAACGCCCACGCGCTGGGCGAGGTCGTCAAGGGCATCGTCGCGAACCCCAACTGCACGACGATGGCCGCGATGCCCGTGCTCAAGCCGCTCGATCGCGCGGCCGGGCTGCGCGTCATGGTCGCATCGACCTACCAGGCGGCGAGCGGCGCGGGCCGCGACGGCGTCGAGGAGCTCGCGGCGGGGATCGGGGACGGCGCCGCGGCCCGCGCGCTCACCTTCGACGGCGCGGCCCTGCCCCTCACGACCGGGGTGAAGTTCCCGGTCACCCTGGCCCACAACGTCATCCCGCTCGCCGGCTCGATCGTCGACGACGGCCTCTTCGAGACGAACGAGGAGAAGAAGCTGCGCGACGAGAGCCGCAAGATCCTCGAGCTGCCCGACCTCGTGGTGAGCGGCACCTGCGTGCGGGTCCCGGTCTTCACGGGCCACTCGCTCGCCCTGACCCTCGGCTTCGCCCGCCCCCTCTCGCCCGAGGCGGCGACCGAGATTCTCGCGCGCGCCGAGGGCGTGGTGGTCCACGACCTGCCCACCCCGCGCCTCGCCGCGGGCCGGGACCCGAGCTACGTCGGGCGCATCCGCGCGAGCGACGCCTTCGAGCACGGGCTGTCGCTCTTTGTCACCGGTGACAACCTGCGCAAGGGGGCGGCGCTCAACGCCGTCCAGATCGCCGAGGCCTGGCTGGCGCGCGACTAGTCGGCGCCGTCGCGGCCGACCTGGCGTCGCGCCAGGTTGACGCAGTGGTCGCCGAAGCGCTCGTAGAACCGCGCGATCAGCGCCACCTCGACGGCCACCGGCACGCTCATCGACCCCGAGGTCAGCTCCGCGGTGAGCGAGACGTGCAGGTCGTCCAGCTCGTCGTCGATGTCCTCGATCACCCCCACGGCCTCGGGCTTGCCGTCGACGATGACGTCGGTCGCCTCGCGCCAGATCGTCGTGGCGACCTCGCCCATGCGCTCGATGAGCCCGCGGCTGCGCGGGCTCATCTCGTTGCCCAGCCCGCGGGCCGCGCGCCGGGCGATGTGCTCGGCCAGGTCGCCGTTGCGCTCGACCTCGGGCAGGATGCGCAACAGCACCAACAGGTCCTGGCGGTCGTCGCTCGAGAGGTCCGACGAGCCGACCAGGCGCGTCTCGGCCGCCGCGACCAGCCCGTCGACGAGCTCGTCGACGGCGACGTCCGCCTCCACGACGCGCTTGGCGAGCTCGCGGTCGTTGGCTAAGAGGGCGTGGGTCGCCCCGGCCATGGCCTCGCCCACGAGGGCGAAGGCCCGTACCACGTCGGGGCGTAGGTCGTCGCTCGCCGGCACCGCCCGGGGAACGGGCGCCGCGACGGGCGAAGCGAACCGGAACAGCTTGGCCACTCCTCAAGGCTACCGGTGGTGACAGCGACTTCCTAGGGTGGGGAGGAGGGAGGCACCATGATCGCAGTCGTGTCCACACTCGCCGGGCTGGTCGTGGGCGCGGCCCTCGCCGTCGCGTGGTCCGAGCGGCGCGCCCGCGGGTTGCGCGAGGAGGCCGCACGGGCGCGCACGGAGCTCGCGGTGCGCGAGGCCGAGCTGCGCGCGGCCCGCGAGGAGACCGAGCGCCAGCGCGCCGAGCACGCCCGCGCCCTCGAGAACCTGCGCGACGTCTTCCAGTCCGAGTCGGCCAAGATCCACCTCGAGGCCGTCGACCAGCTCGCCCGGCGCGAGGACCAGGTCTTCGCCCAGCGCGAGCAGGCGCTCGATCGCACCCTCAAGCCGTTGAACGACCTGCTGCACGAGTACCAGCGCAACCTGAGCGACTTCGACCGCCAGCACACCGATGCCCTGGGCGAGGTGCGCACCCGGGCCGAGGCCCTCCTCGCGGCCCAGCACGCCACCCAGGACGAGACCCGTCGGCTGAATCAGCTCCTCGGGCGCAGCGACCACCGCGGTCGCTGGGGGGAGATCCAGCTGCAGAACGTGCTCGAGAAGTCGGGGTTGCGCGCCGGGGTCGACTACGAACTGCAGGTGAACGCCGCCGGCGAGGGCGGCCGCCAGCGACCGGACTGCGTCGTGAACCTGCCCGGCGGGGTGCGCGTCGCGGTCGACGCGAAGTTCCCCTTCGACGCCTTCGAGGCGTCACTGGCGACCGACGACGCCGCCGAACGCGAGCGACTCGAGGCCAAGCACGCGAGCGCGCTCAAGAGCCACGTGCGGACCCTGCGCGACAAGGCCTACTGGGAGTCGGTCGCCCCCTCGCCGGAGTTCGTCGTCTGCTTCGTGCCGAGCGACGCGGCCGTTGCGGCCGCCTACCGCGCCGACGGTGAGATCGACGGCTTCGCCTGGGGCCAGCGGGTCCTGATCGCCGGACCCACCAGCCTGCTCTCGCTGCTGTGGTCGGTCGCGCTCGTCGTACGCCAACAGCGCCTCTACGACAACGCCGAGCGCATCTTCGACCAGGCCGGGGAGATCATCAAGCGGATCCGCAACGTGGCCGAGCCCGTGTCGAGGATGGGCCGCTCCCTCGACCAGGTCGTCGACAGCTTCAACAAGATGGTCGGCTCCTTCGAGTCCCGACTGATCCCGGGCGCGCGCGAGCTCGAACGGCTCGGCGCGCGCGGCGGCAAGGACCTGCCCGAGATCGCGCCCGTGGAGCGTGTGGCGGCCCGACCCAACCCCCAGCGCTGGGGTGCGCCGGATGAGCCCCTCGGCCTCGAGGGCCCGGTCGTCGACGCCGCGCTGGACGAGTCCGCCGAGGGCCGAGACGAGGACGACGAGTAAGTTCGTCCTCCGTGGCCCGCTCGAGAGCTCAGCGCCGGCGCGTCTCGCTGGGCGTGCTCGTGGTCCTGGTCGCCACGCTCTTGGTGCTGGTGTTCGCCCGCGACGTCTCGCGCGCGGCGCACGACGCCACGACGGCCCGGCGCAGTGAGAACCTGAGCTTCGCGGCGCTCGCCAACGCCCTCATCACCTCGGAGAACCAGGTGGACGCGCGCCTGGCCTACCTGCTCGCCCACGGCGGCGGGCTCTCCCGGCCGGTCCTCGGGGCCCGACTGGACCAGCTCGCCCAGGCGGTCGCCGCCTGGCCCGGCGAGGGCCGGCGCCTGCGCTCGCCCCGACTCGCCCACGACGTGAACGTCGAGCTGGCCGACCTGACCCAGACCCGCGCGGCAGCGATGTTGTCCCTGATCGACTCGGTCGAGCGGGCCCTGCGGCTCCCGACCTCGCCCGGGGCGGATCCGGCGGCGAGCCCCGACCCGGGCGGCACCCTGCGCGCCACCGCCCTGCAGTGGAACGCCGAGCGCTTCGCCCTCGTGCGTGAGCCCGGTCACGCCCACCTGCTCGCGACCTCGGCCCAGACCCCCGGCGCGCTGGCGGCGGGCGACCTCTCGACCCTCGAGCGCTCCCGGCGCCTGGCGCTGGTGCGCGGGATCGGCATCGCGGCGGTGCGGGTCGTGCCCTCGCCCCTCCCGGCCCCGGCGGGCACGGTGATCGTGCCGCCGGTGTCGCGGGTCACCTTCGACGTGTCGGTCGTCAACGGGGCCGACGTGGTCCAGCCGGTCACCCTGTCGGTCTCGGTCGAGCCGCTCAACGGGCGCGGGTCGGCGGCGCGCCAGCGCGCCCGCGCGACCCTCGCCCCGCTGGGCGGGTGGTCCTTCTCCCTCGCGCCGTTCGTGACGACACCGAGCGAGAGGGCCCGCGTCGTCGTGCGCGTCGCGGGCGCCCCGGCGGCGTCGGGACTGCCCCTCGAGCGGACCTACACGCTCGTCCTCTCGCCCGCGGGGACCGGCTGAGCCGATCTGGTTACTCGCGAGTTGGCCTAGAGTTGGCTACGCCCCCACGACGAATCGAGGAACAGTGGCTGAGTCCATCACGGTGACCGACAACCGTACGGGCGTGACGCTTGAGATCCCGATCGAGCACGGCGGCGTCGCCGCCAGCGAGTTCGCCAAGGTCGTCCCCGGCGTGTGGTTCTACGACCCCGGCTTCATGTCCACGGCGATGGCCGAGTCGTCGATCACCTACATCGACGGCGACGCCGGGATCTTGCGCTATCGGGGCTACCCCATCGAGCAGCTGGCCGAGCGCTCGACCTTCCTCGAGGTGGCCTACCTCCTGCTCTACGGCGAGCTGCCCACCGCCGAGCAGTTCGAGGGATGGCAGAAGGACGTCACCTACCACACCTACATCCACGAGAACGTGCGCAAGCGCTTCCTCGAGGGCTTCAACTACGACGCCCACCCGATGGGGATGCTGGTGTCGGCGATCGCGGCGCTGTCCACCTACTACAAAGAGGCGAAGGACCTGGCCGACCCGGAGGTCCTGAACAAGCAGATCGTCCGGCTGATCGCCAAGATGCCGACGCTGGCCGCCGCGGCCCACCGCTTCTCGGTGGGCATGCCCTTCGTCTACCCCGACAACTCGCTCGGCTACGCCCAGAACTTCCTGTCGATGATGTGGAAGGTGGCCGAGCCCCGCTACGAGCCGGACCCGGTCCTCGCGCGGGCGCTCGACCTCTTGTTCATCCTGCACGCCGACCACGAGCAGAACTGCGGCACCACGGCGATGCGGGTCGTGGCCTCCTCGCACGCCGACCCCTACTCGGCCACCGCGGCCGCCACGGCCGCGCTCTACGGCCCGCGCCACGGCGGGGCCAACGAGGCCGTGCTCAAGATGCTCTCGCGCATCGGCCACCTGGACAACGTGCCGAGCTACATCGAGGCCGTGAAGCGTCACGAGGTGATGCTCGAGGGCTTCGGCCACCGGGTGTACAAGAACTTCGACCCGCGGGCCAAGATCATCAAGCGCACGGCCGACGCCGTCTTCGAGGTCACGGGCAAGAACCCGCTGCTCGACATCGCCCTGAAGCTCGAGGAGGTGGCGCTGGCCGACGACTACTTCGTCTCGCGCAAGCTCTACCCCAACGTCGACTTCTACTCGGGGCTGATCTACCAGGCCATGGGATTCCCGACCGAGATGTTCACCGTGCTCTTCGCCATCCCGCGCACCGCCGGGTGGCTCTCGCACTACAAGGAGTTGCTGGCCCAGGACTCCAAGATCGCCCGGCCCCGCCAGCTCTACGTCGGGCCCGAGCAGCGCGACTACGTGGCGATGGACGCGCGGGGCTAGACCCGCGGCGCGATCACGCGCGCGAGGCCCTCTTGGACCATCGAGACCAGCAGTTCGCCCTGGCGGCTGAAGAGGAAGCCCCGCGCCAGTCCGCGTCCGCCGAAGGCGATCGGCGACTCGGTGTCGTAGAGGAGCCAGTCGTCGGCGCGCGCCCGGTGGTGGAACCACATGCAGTGGTCGAGGCTCGCGCCCATGAACGTCCCGTCGTTCCAGTCGATCCGGTGGGGCTTGACGATCGCGTCGAACAGGTTCATATCCGAGGCGTAGGCGATCACGCACGCGTGCAGCAGCGGGTCCTCGGGCAGGTCGCCGTCGGCGCGGATCCACAGCTGCTGGCGCGGGTCGGTGGGGCGCGCCGGGTCGCCCGGGATCGGGCCGATGAAGCGCTGGTCGATGGGGTGGTGGCGCATCAGCCACTCGTCGAGGTCGCCGCGACCGTTGGCGATCCGCTCGGCCAGTCGCGGGATCGACTCGGGCGCGGGGACCTCGGGCATCGCGATCTGGTGGGTGAGGCTCACCTCGTCGGTGTGGAAGCTCGCCTCCATGTTGTAGATGGCCTTGCCGTGCTGGACGGCCACCACGCGCCGCGTGGTGAAGCTGCGCCCGTCGCGGATCCGGTCGACCTCGTAGAGGATCGGGGTCGTGGGGTCGCCCGGACGCAAGAAGTACGAGTGCAGCGAGTGGACCCGGCCCCTCTCCACGGTGCGGCCCGCGGCCATGAGGGCCTGGGCGGCCACCTGGCCGCCGAAGGTGCGCTCGCGCTCCTCGGCCGGGTTCGCGCCGCGGTAGACGTCGACCTCGATCCGCTCGAGGTCAAGAATCCGTACGAGTTCGTCGAGGGCGTGGGACACGAAATCCATTGTGGCACCCCGGCTCCTCGTTCAAGGGGGGCCAGACGGTAGGCTCGGGGGAGTGAGTGACCTTCTGCGCGCGCTTCTCGCGTGGTCCCAGACCCCCCGCGGGAAGAAGATGGTCCGCTACGTTCTCGGCTCGGTCATCACCACCGCCGTCTCGTTCACCTCGATCGCGATCCTCTTCGGCTTCCGGATCATCCCGGGGGTGATGTGGTCGACACTGACGGGCAACCTGATCGCGACGATCCCGGCCTACTGGCTGAACCGCAACTGGACCTGGGGCAAGCGCGGCCGCAGCCACTTCTTCAAAGAGATGGTCCCGTTCTGGGCGATGTCCTTCGCGTCGATCGCCTTCTCCCAGGTGGGTGCGTTCTGGGCCCGCTACGAGGTCCACCACCACGCCTGGAGCCGACTGGCCGACACCGGTCTCGTGACCGGCACCAACCTCTTGTGCTTCGGGATCTTCTTCGTCTTGAAGATCCTCGTCTTCAACCGGATCTTCCAGGTCCCCGAGGCCGCGCCGGTCGACGAGCCGGTCGCCGTGGGAGACCCCTCCCTCTAGAGGTGGACCTAACGCCCTCGGGCCTGTGGCGCTGGGGCCACACCCATCAAGGACGGACCTTCCTGCGCTACAGCGCCACTTCGGCGATCACCACCGTGATCTCGCTCAGCGCCGTCTCGATCCTCTACGGCTTTCGCATCATCCCCGGGGTGCTGTGGGCGACCCTGACGGGCAACCTCATCGGCATGATCCCCGCCTACAACCTCAACCGGCGCTGGGCGTGGGGCAAGCGGGGCCGCAGCGCCCTGCGCACCGAGGTGCTGCCCTTCTTTCTCATGTCGGCGATGGGGATCGCCTTCAGCCAGGTCGGCGCGCTCTGGGCCCGCGAGGAGGTGCGCACCCACGCCTGGGCCCACGTGGTCGACACCGGCCTCGTGACCGGCACCAACCTCGTCTGCTTCGGCGTCTTCTGGGTGCTGAAGCTCCTCGTGTTCAACCGGATCTTCCACGTGCGCGAACTGGCCGAGTTCGACGCCACCCTCACCGACGAGGAGCTGACCCGGGGTCGCTAGTCGCGGAAGTTGGTGAACTGCAGCGGGACGTCGAGGTCGGCCTCTTTGAGCGTCTGGATCACCCGCTGGAGGTCGTCGCGCTGCTTGCCGCTCACCCGGACCTGGTCGCCCTGGATCGACGAGCTCACCCCCTTGAGGCCGAGGTCCTTCACGAGCTTGTTGATCCTCTTGCCCACGTCCTGGCCGATCCCGGCGCGCAGGCCCACCTTCTGGCGGGCGCTCTGGTGGCTGGCCTCCTCGACGGGGCCGGGGTCGAGGGTCTTCAAGGACACCTGGCGCTTGACCATCTTCTCTTGGAGCAGCTGGTAGAGGGCGTGGAGGCGGTCCTCGGTCGAGGCCGAGAGGGTCAGCTCCTTCTCGGTGAAGTCGACCCGGGCGTCGGTCCCCTTGAAGTCGAAGCGGGTGGCGGCCTCTCGGTTGGTCTGGTCGACCGCGTTGCGCACCTCTTGGAGGTCGACCTCACTCACGACGTCGAAAGTGGGCATGGGTGCATGGTAGGCGCCGCGGCGAATCGCCCCGGTCCGCGGTGCGGTTAGGATTCTGCGCGGGTCGGTGCCCGAGTGGCCAATGGGATCTGGCTGTAAACCAGACGGCTTAGCCTACGGGGGTTCGAATCCCTCCCGGCCCACCACAGCGCCCGGCCCGCCCGGGCCGACGCGCCGCGGCGGCACTACGGTGTCGGGCGGCGAGAGGAGTGGCGTGAGGCGGATCGGGGCGTGGGCGCGGGCGGTGCGTCACTCCTACGAGCGGCTCGCCTCGGGCTTCGAGTCGGGCGTCCAGCTGCTCGAGCGGCGCTACACCCCGCTCGGGCGCTTCACCCCGGGGCCCTTCGAGGGGTGGGACTTCCTCTGGCGGCCGGCCGTCCAGGGGTTCGTGGCCATGTGCCTGATCCTCGCGGGCGCCTCGTTCACCAACTCGCCCTTCAAGCTCGACATGACCGGCACCTGGTTCTTCGGCGAGCCGTCGTCGGCCCCCACGGGCACGCCCTCGACGACCAAGTACATGCTCTCGGTGGTGCTCGTCTACGGCGGGCTGCTGTTGTTGATGCGCGTCTGGCTGCGCCTGGCCGAGATCGTCAAGCTCCACCACGGGGCCAGCCTGCGCCGTCTGTGGTGGATGCTGCTGTTATGGGCCGGCCCGATGATCGTGGCCCCGCCCCTCTTCTCGCGCGACGTCTTCTCCTACGCCGCCCAGGGCGAGATGACGGCCCACCACCTCAACCCCTACTTCCTCGGGCCGTTCTCGCTGGGCTCCACGCCCTACCTCAACCCCGTCGACCCGCTGTGGTGGAACACTCCCGCCCCCTACGGACCCCTCTTCCTCTGGGTGGACGGGGCGATCGACCGGCTGAGCCTGCACAACCCCCTGGCCACGGTGGTGGGGCTGCGCCTGCTCGAGGTGATCGCGGTCGTGCTCATCGGGGTGGGCGTGACGATGCTCGCCCGCGGGCTGGGCCGCGACCCCGGCGAGGCCTTCGTGCTGGCGGCCCTCAACCCGTTGATCCTGCTCACCATCGTCGGCGGGGCCCACAACGACGGTCTCATGACGGGCCTGCTCGTGGTGGGCCTCGGCTTCGCCGTGAACCGACATCCGTGGTGGGCTCTCTTCTTCGTCTCGATGGCCACGGCCGTCAAGGCCCCGGCCGCCATCGGCCTGGCCTTCGTCGCCTGGAACTGGCTGCCCCACGACGCGCCCCTGAAGCAGCGCCTCCAGCCCTTCGCGGCCGGGGGGCTCGTGGTGGGGGCGGTCCTGCTCGTCTCGTCCTACCTCTCGGGATTCGGCTTCGGGTGGGTGAGCAACCTGCTCACTCCGGGGACGGTGCGCTCGTGGGCGGCGCCGGCGACGGCCGTGGGGATGGCCGGGGGCAACCTCTTGCACGCGATCGGGCTGCACATGATCTCGGTCGCCACCACGATCGGGGCGGCCCGCCTGGTGGGCCTGGTCACGGCGACGGCGCTGACCCTCTGGCTGCTCTGGCGCTCGGGGGAGCGGGGCTGGGTGCGCTCGCTCGGGGTGTCGCTGCTCTTGTTCGTCGAGCTTGGCCCGGTCGTCCAGCCCTGGTACCTGTCGTGGGGGCTGGTGGTGCTCGCGGCCAGCTACCGGGGCCGCGAGCACTTCTGGCTCCTCCTGCTCGCCATCACCGGGCCCTTCATCGGCCTGCCGGGC
>JAKABC010000035.1 GCA_021802025.1 Actinomycetes bacterium | reverse complement strand
CGGTGGCGGCCGGCTACGAGACGGCGACCCGCCAGCTCACCACGACCTTGGTCAGCGAGCGGTTGGCGTGCTGGCCGCCCGGTCCGCCCGAGGTCGTCGTGCGCACCACGATCTCCCCGGCCGGGATGACGTACCGGTCGCCGAGGACGAGGCCACCCGTCGCGTCGAGCCGCACGCGGGACCGGGGTTCGGCGGGGTCGCCGCGACCAGGCGCCATCGCCTCACCCTACCGGTCGGCCCGGGGACGGCCGGTAGATTTGGCGCGAGAAACGAGGACCCATGCGCACGATCCCCCACGTCGTCAACGGCCAACGCGTCGAAGAGCCCGGCCGCTCCCCGGTCTTCAACCCCGCCACCGGCGAGCAGACCGGCGCCGTGCCGGTGCCCGAGGCCGCGACCATCGACCGGGTGGTCGCCACGGCGCGCGCCGGCGCCGAACGCTGGGCCGCCACCTCGCTGTCGCGGCGCACGAACGTCCTCTTCGCCCTGCGCGAGCTGCTGGTGCGCCACAGCGACGACCTGGCCGCCGTGGTCACCGCCGAGCACGGCAAGACCCTGGCCGACGCCCGCGGCGAGATCGCCCGGGGCGTCGAGAACGTCGAGTACGCCTGCGGGCTGATCGAGCACCTCAAGGGCGACTTCTCCGACCAGGTGGCCGACGGCGTCGACGTCCACAGCCTGCGCCAGCCCCTCGGGGTGGTGGGGGCGATCACGCCGTTCAACTTCCCGGTGATGGTGCCGCTCTGGATGGCCGCCAACGCGCTCGCGAGCGGCAACGCCGTCGTGCTTAAGCCCTCCGAGCGCGACCCCTCCCCCTCGGTCCGCCTGGCCGAGTGGATGCTCGAGGCCGGCCTGCCCGAGGGCGTCTTCAACGTGCTGCAGGGCGACGCCTCGACCGTGACCGCCCTGCTCGAGCACCCCGGGGTCGACGCGATCAGCTTCGTGGGCTCGACCCCGGTGGCGCGCCTCGTCCACGAGACGGCCAGCCGCGCGGGCAAGCCCGTCCAGGCCTTGGGCGGTGCGAAGAACCACATGGTCGTCCTGCCCGACGCCGACCTCGACGTGGCGGCCGACGCGGCGGTCTCGGCCGGGTTCGGCTCGGCCGGGGAGCGGTGCATGGCCATCAGCGTGGTGGTCGCGGTGGGCGACGTCGCCGACGAGCTCGTCGAGCGCATCGCCGCGCGCGTCGACGCGCTGCGCGTGGGGCCGGGCGACGACCCCGCGAGCGACTTCGGTCCGCTCATCACCGCGGCCCACCGGGACCGCGTACTGGCCTACGTCGAGGGCGCCGCCGACGAGGGGGCCCGCGTGGTGCGCGACGGTCGGGCGCGCGTCGCGGGCCCGGGCTTCTTCGCCGGACCGACGCTGCTCGACGGCGTCGCCCCGGGGATGCGCTGCTACGACGACGAGATCTTCGGTCCCGTCCTCGGGGTGGCGCGCGCGGCGAGCTTCGACGAGGCGGTCGCGTTGGTGAACGCCAACCCCTACGGCAACGGCGTGGCGATCTTCACCCGCGACGGCAACGCCGCGCGCCTCTTCACCCGGGCGGTGAGCGTGGGGATGATCGGGGTCAACGTGCCCATCCCGGTGCCGATCTCCTCGTACTCCTTCGGGGGGTGGAAGAACTCACTCTTCGGCCACGCCCACATCTACGGCCCCGAGGGCTTCGCCTTCTACACCCGGGCCAAGGTCGTCACGACGCGCTGGCCCCAGCCCTCGGAGTCCCAGGTCGACCTGGGGTTCCCCCGGACACGCTGAGTGGGCGGGCGGCGGGACGAGCGGGGCCAGCCGGTGAGCCGCACGCCCACCACCGTGCGGGCCTACGGCGTGGCCCTGCGCGACGACCACGTCCTGCTGGTGCGCTCCTCGAGCCCGCTGATCGACCCGCCCCTGTGGTGGCTGCCGGGCGGGGGCCTCGACTTCGCCGAGAGCCCCGTCGAGGCCCTGGCCCGCGAGTTCCTCGAAGAGACCGGCCTACGCGCCTACGACCCGGTGCTGGTCGAGGTCCTCTCCGACGTGCGTCGCCGACCCAACGGCGACCGGGTCCACGCGGTGCGAATCATCTACCGCGTGCGCGCCGGCGAGGGTGTCCTGCGTGACGAGGTCGACGGCACCACCGACCGCGCGCACTGGTTCTCGCTCTCCGAGCTCGACGGGATCAACCTCGCCGACTTCGCCCGTCGGGCCCTTCAGGCGGTCGCGTCGAAGTAGCGCGTGCGCATCTCGCGCTTGACGAACTTGCCGGCCGGGTTGCGCGGCAGGGGCTCGTGGGTCAGCGCGATGCGCGTGGGCACCATGTAGGGCGCGAGCCGCTCGGCCAAGAAGACGCGCAACCCCTCGACGTCGAGGTCCTCCCCGTCGCGCACCCGCACCACCGCCCCCACCTCCTCGCCCAGGCGCTCGTGCGCCAGTCCGACCACCGCCGCCTCGTAGACGGCCGGGTGCTCGTAGATGGCCGACTCGACCTCGGCCGAGTAGACGTTCTCGCCCCCGCGCAGGATCATGTCCTTCGCCCGGTCCTCGACGTAGAGGAAGCCCTCAGGGTCGATGCGCCCCAGGTCACCGGTGCGCAGCCAGCCGTGCTGGATCGCCTCGGCGGTCGCCGACGGGTTGTTCCAGTAGCCGCGGATCAACGTCGGCGAGCGCAGCCAGATCTCGCCGCGCTCGTCCGGGCCCAGCGCCCGTCCCGTCGCGTCGCGGATCTCGACGTCGGTGACGATCGTGGGGACCCGCCCGGTCGAGGCGGGGTGGGTGACGTACTCCTCGCCGTAGTTGCCCGGCCCGTAGGCGTTCGTCTCGGTCATGCCGTAGCCCAGGTTGGGCCGGCCCCGAAAGGAGCGGTCGACCCGCTCGACGAGCGTCGGCGGGGCCGGGGCCCCGCCGCCGCCGATCGAGCGCAGCGACGAGGTGTCGTAGCGCGCGAAGCTCGGCGACTCCATGAGGTCCCACGACTGGGTCGGCACGCCCACGAAGGACGTCACGCGGTGGCGCTCGATGAGCTCGAGGGCCCGCTCGGCGT
The DNA here is from genome assembly GCA_021802025.1 of Actinomycetes bacterium. Lineage (GTDB taxonomy): Bacteria > Actinomycetota > Acidimicrobiia > Acidimicrobiales > RAAP-2 > RAAP-2. Next base: position 9,019 of record JAKABC010000035.1, on the reverse strand, counting down.
CCCACTTGTACATCATCACGAGTTTGAAGTGCCACAAGAAGCACGAGAGCATCACCGGCACGCAGCCGGTGACGTGGAAGAGGGGCACGATGAGGATGAAGCACTGGGGGCCGCTCGGCTCGCCCTCGCTCGGCGGGCCGTCACGGCGCGCCTCTTGCACGCTGCCCCCCGAGGCGAAGGCCATGAGGGCCTGGCAGATCGCCCGGTGCGTCGAGACGGCCCCCTTGGGGAAGCCCGTCGTGCCCGAGGTGTAGAGGATCGTCGCGTCGTCGTCGGGCTCGAGGGCCACCACGGGCATCGCCCGGCCGGGCACCACCACGTCCTCCCAGCGCTCGACGCCCGCGGGCGCCCCGGCGTCCAGGCGGACCCCCAAAACGGCGACCCCCTCGCGCCGGGCCGCCCCGAGGGCGCGCTCGACGCGCTCGGCGTCGGCGACCAGCACCGACGGGCGGGCGTCGGAGAGGGCGAAGGCCAACTCGCGCTCAGTCCACCAGGCGTTCAGCGAGACCGAGATCGCCCCGATTGAGGTGATCGCGGCGAAGGCGACGACCCACTCGGGGTAGTTGCGCATCGCGATTCCCACCCGGTCGCCCTTGGCGACCCCGAAGTGGTGGACGAGGGCGTGGGCCAGGCCGTCGACCTCGTCCATGACCCGCGCGAAGCTCCACTCCTCGTCTTCAAAGACGAGGAAGGTCTGTTCGAGGCCCCGCGCCGGGGCGAAGACCTCGCGCAGGGTGGGCGGGGCGTTGACGAAGCGGCGCACCGGGCCCCCGTCGAGCTCGACCTGCGTCGTCTCGAAGGGCTGGCCGGGCGCGGTGACCGCGGCGAGCGCCTCAGCCAGACTGCGCACGCGACCTCCCCATGATGCGCTCATCCTAGTGAGCGCGTACCCCCGGGTAAGTCCTAGTGGGCGGGGGCGGTGCGGGCGGCCAGCTGGGCGGTGCGCTCGGCCATGCGCTCCACCGCGGCGCTCAGGCGGGCCCGCACCGAGACGAGCTCCTCGCGCGCCGCCTCGGCCTCGCGGTTGAGCCCCTCGACGTGCTCGACGTCTAAGAGCCCGAGCACCGGGGTCAGCACGTCCGAGAGGAACTGACCCAGGCCGTAGATGCCCTCGCGCGCGATGCGCACGGCGTGGCGGGTGAAACTGGGGATGCCGGTGCCGGGCATCGCGAACGTGCTCACCTGGCGGGTCAGGGCGATCATCAGCGTCGAGGGGTCGATCGCGAAGGCCGCGCGGGTCAGGTCGCGGTAGAAGAGGTAGTGCTTGGTCTCGTCCCCGGCGATGAGCCCGAGCACGGTGCGGCCCATCTTGTCGTCCTTGGGCAGCTTCGCGCCGGTGTTGCGATGCGCGATCTGGGTGGCTCGCTCCTGGAGCGCCACGTAGACGATCAGGTCGGCGAAGGTCGCCGGGCGGGGCGCCTCGCCCTTGGCCATCTGCACGCGCCGGCCGTCCTCTAAGACCGTGGGGTCGAGACAGCGACTGACGTGGACCCAGTCGCGCATCACCATCGAGTGACGCGCCTCTTCCATCGTCCACTGGTAGGTCCAGTCGCGGAAGGGGTGGTCCAGCGGGGCGTGACGCAAGATCGCGTCGGTGTAGTAGGGCAGGTTGTCCTCGGTGAGCAGGTTCACGTAGATCGAGCTGCGCACGCCCTCGCCGACCGGGTAGTCGCTGGGTGACCACGGGTACTCGGCGAAGTCACGGGCCTCGCCCCATTCGATCTGCTGGTGGGGGTACCAGTCACGCGGTGACTCGAGGTGGCGGTTGTAGAGGCGGGTCACGTCGGGCGTGATCTCCGCTAGCAGGTCGACCCGACTCTGGGGTGCTCGACTCATATCGCCCCCCTTCGCGCGTCGAACCACTCTAGGTCGCCGGCGACGCCCACCCGATCGCTTGTGCGAGGACGCACGAACCGCGCACGGTGTCGCCCACTATGCGTCGCGCCCGACGACCCGCTCCCTGGGGCGGGCGCTCGACGCCGCCATCGCCCCGGCGCTCGTGTGGCTAGCGTCGACTCGATGGTCGGCGCCCAACGAGCCCGCGTGCGACGGGGCGTCGTTCTCGCGGGGTCCGGGCGCGGGGTCGACCCCGGGGTCGTGAGCGCCCTCGCGCGCGTCCGCGTCGACGACGGACCCGCCTTTCGCGCGTGGTTCGAGTGCTACGACCGGGCCCAGCGCCACGCCTCGGGATCTGCCGAGAGCTGGCTCATCGAGGAGTGGCGGGCGCGCGCCGCCGACGACACGGCGCCCATCCACTCGCGCCTCTTCCGGCTCGGGCCGGCCGGCGCGCCCGTCGGGGTGGCCGCCGTCGAGCTCAACGACCTCGACGACGTTCGCCTCGCGCGCGCCGAGCTCTACGTCGACCCCGAGCGTCGACGACGGGGATGGGGAACCGCGCTGCTGGCTGGACTCCTCGAGGAGGTGCGGGCCCTCGGGCGCGACACGCTCATGGTGCGCGTGCTCGTCGAACCCAGTGGCGAGGCGAAGCGAGCCGCCCTCGCCTTCGCCGGGGCGCGCGGGCTCACCCATACCTCGACCTCACCGAGCCGGGTGTGGGACCTCGCGCCCGAGTCCCTCGCGCGCCTCGAGGACCGCTACCGCCTTCGGGCGACCGGCTACGCGGTGACGACCGTCGTCGGCCCGACGCCCGAGGCGCTGGTCGCCGAGCGCGCCCGCCTGGCCGGACTGATCGCCGGGGCGGTGCCCGACGCCGGGGCCGGAGTGCGCGAGGAGCGCTGGGACCCATTCCGGGTGCGCGACCTCGAGCGCCACGTCGCCGACCTGGGCCGCGAGATCGTCGTCGCCCTGGCCCACGAGGAGGGCACGGGCGCCCGGCTCGTCGGCTTCAGCGAGGTGACCGTCTCGCTCACCCGTCCGACCACCGCCTACCAGTGGGGCACCTTCGTCGAGCCCGACCATCGGGGTCGGGGCGTCGCGGCGTGGATGAAGGTGGCGGCCGCGCGGGCCCTGCTCGCGACCTCGCCGGCGACGACGCGCATCGTCACCCAGAACGACGCGCGCAACGTCGCGGTCATCGCGATGAACGAGTCGCTCGGCCAGCGGGTCTCCGCCGAGACCCTGGTCTTCATCGGCCACCCGTAGGGGCGCCCCGGGGCACGTGGATCCACCCCTCGCGCGCCGCGCGCGCGGCGAGCGCCGCGGGCGGGGGGTACGTCGCCCCGGCCAGGGCCGCCGTCACCACGAGCGCCGCGACGATCGCGTCGAGCACGTGATCCGAGTCGACCGCGGCGCCATCGAGCCCCTCGGCGAGCGCCACCGGGCCGACCACCCCGGCCGCGAGGTCGGTCACGATCCGCCGTCTCAGCGCGCGCGCCCCGGGCTCGGCCACCCGCCGGCCCTTGTAGCGCTCGCCGCGACGCGCGAGCAGCCCCCAGGCCCGCAGCGCCGCCGCCGGGTAGACCTCGTAGACGCCGTCGCTCCCGTCGCGCGCGAGGGGTCGGCCCGCGACCCGACCGAGGGACGCCACCAGCCCGGCGGCGCGCCAGGCGACGGCCCCGATGAGGTCGCTCGAGACCGAGAGCGGTCGCACCCCGAGGTCGAGGTCGACCACGAAGCGGTCCGTCGCGCGATAGCGCAGGTCGACCGCGTCGACGCCCTCGGGCCAGGGCCGGCGCGCGTGGTGGGCGTCGACCGCCTCGACGAACGCGTCGGGCCAGCCCAGGGGCGCGTCGAGGCCCACCGCGGAGCCCGCGGCGCGCTCGAGGATCGTCGCGTCATCCCCGGGGTAGGGCCCGGCGACGCGCCAGGCGCCGTCGCGCCACGTGGCCTCGACGAGCCCGGTGCGCGCGGGCTCGGTCGCGAGGTCGACGCCCAGGACGCGCCTAGGCGCCGAAGTCCCAGGTGCCACCGGACTCGTAGTGGTGCACGACGTTCTTCGCCATGAGGATGCGGTGCACCTCGTCGGGACCGTCGGCCAGGCGCAGCACCCGGGCCGAGAGGTACATCTGGGCGAGGGGCAGGTCGTTGGAGACCCCGGCCCCGCCCCAGACCTGGATAGCCCGGTCCACCACTCGGTGGAAGGCCTGGGGCACGAAGACCTTGATCGCCGAGATGGCGGTCCGGGCCTGGGGGCTGTCGGCGGCGACCTTGTGGGCCGCGTCGATGGTCATCAGTCGGGCCGACTGCAGGTCGAGGTAGCTGTCGGCGATGAAGCCCTGGACGAACTGCTTGTCCTTCAAGAGCCCCCCGTGGACCTCGCGCACGAGGGTGCGCTCGACCATGAGGTCGAAGGCCCGCCACATCTGTCCCACGGCGTTCATGCAGTGGTAGACCCGGCCCGCGCCGAGGCGGTCCTGGGCCGCCTGGTGGCCCTCGCCCACCCGGCCGAGCAGGTTCTCGAGCGGCACGCGCACGTCCTCGTAGCGGATCTCGCAGTGGTCCGAGGTGGGGTGGCCGAAGATCCCGATGCCGCGCACGATGTTGACCCCGGCGGTGTCGGCCGGCACGATGACCTGGGCCATCCGTCCCGACGGTCCGTACTCGCCGCTCGGGTCGACGGCCCGGCACATCACGATGAAGAAGTCGGCGTCCACGCCGTTGGAGGTGAACCACTTGTGGCCGTTGATCACCCAGTGGTCGCCGTCGCGCACCGCCTCGGTCGTGATCGAGCGCGGGTCCGAGCCGGCGTGCTCGGGCTCGGTCATCGAAAAGCCCGACTCGAGCTCACCCGCCACGAGGGGCACGAGCCACGTGGCCTTCTGCTCCTCGGTGCCGTACTTCGCGAGCACCGAGGCGTTGCCCGAGTTGGGCGCGGCGATGCCAAAGAGCGTGGGCCCCCCCACCGCGTAGGCCAGGATCTCGTAGAGGTAGGCGAGTTCGAGGAAGTCGAGGCCCGCCCCGCCGTACTCCGCGGGCAGGTGCGGCGCCCACAGTCCGGCCTCGGCCACGGCCGCGCGGATCTCCTCGCGCCGGGCCCGGCTCGCGCGCCGTCGTCGCGCCCGCTCGTCGTCGCTGATCTCGGCTTCGCGCGGGGCGCGCCACAGCTCGTCCTCGTAGGGCAGGATCGCCTCGTTGACGAGGCGGGCCGCGCGCCCCCGCAACTCGTTGATAGCCGGATCGAGCCCGGCGATGGGAGAGACCGAGATACCCATGGCGTCGCCGCCGACTCTAGGCCCTCGGCCGGGGTGGCCCGATCGACGGCAAGAGTGGGCTTCGGCGCGACAGACTCAGGGTATGGCAGCACACCTCGGACGACTCGCGCGGGGAGCGGCGACCCTCGGGCTCGTCGCGGTCATCGCGCTGGGTGGGCCCACCGCGGCGAGCGCCGGGCCCCCCAGCGACCGGGTCGCACCCGGGGCCACGCTCGTCACCTTGAGCGGTGGACCGAGCCTCGCCTCGACGCATTCGAGTCGCGACGGCGCCGTGATCGCGCGCGTGCGCGAGCTCGTGAACGCCCTCGGCGTCTACCGGCCGGCGACGGTGTGCCCCGACGACCTCACGGTGCCCTACGTCCTCGCCTTCTACCGCGCACCCGGGGACGCCCCCTACGCCCGGGTCAGCTTCCAGCTCGGCGGCTGCCCCAAGGCCACCGTGTCCCAGGGTGCGCGCGTCGTCGCCCCGCCGCTCGGCGGACCCCACCTGCTCACTACGTTCACCCTGATCCGTCGGCTCATCGACCGGCCGATCCCCACCCGCTAAGGAGACCCCGTGACGTTCCTCCACCGACTCTTCGCCCTCGGGAGCGCGCTCGGACTCGCCGCGGCGAGCGCCGTCGTTCTCGTCGGACCGGGCGGCGTCGCCGCGGCCACCGGGGTGCCGGCGTGCCGTCCGAGCCAGGTCCGGATCACGACCGGGGTGTCCGAGGGGGCCGCCGGGACGATCTACGTCCCCCTGGTCTTCACCAACCGGGGGGCCACCTGCACCATCTGGGGTGTCCCGAGCGTCCAGCCCGTCACGCTCACCCACCACCCGGTGGGCCCGCCGGCGCGCAACGACTCGATCGGGCTGATGCCCGCGCTGCACGTCGTGCGCCACGGGCAGTCGGTGGCGAGCGCCCTGGGCGTGGCCGAGACCGGCAACTACCCGGTCGCGCGCTGCCACGCCCGTCGCGCCTGGGGCGTGCGCGTGCGCCTGGGGTCCCTCGCCGGGCCCGCCGTCGTGAAGCTGGGCATCAGCGTGTGCACGTCCCAGGCCTCGACCTCGGTGCAACTCGTCGTGCCGGGCCGCACGGGCGTGGCCACCTCGTGAGCGCTTTCACGAGTCCCTGAGCCCGTTCGGGGCTCCTCGCCGGGCCCACGTGGCGCCTCTGTGAATTTATAACTCCTGGTCAAAGGGAGTGTGAGGTCACGCGCCCCCCGCCTAGCCCCCTAGAATGGGCCGATCACGCGCTGACCTGAGGTCGCCGCAGCGCCCCGGTGGACAGAGTGACCCGCCTCCCACACACCCTTGGGACGCACGACGCCGTGACGGGTGCCCGAACGCACCTACGACAAGGAGTGAGCATGCGACGAACTTTGCCGGCGGTGATGATGTCGGTCGTGACCGCGGCGGCCGTGCCGGCCACGATCTCGACGTCCCACGCCCCGACTCACCCGGCCTCGACGACGGCCCCCGCCCCGGTGGTCCAACGGGTCGCCCCCCCGACGAGCCCCGCCGTCGTGCGCGCCCGGTCCCTGCGCCGGGCCGTCGTGCACCTGGCCGCCCAGCGGCGCACGACCCTCGGCGGGCTGCTCGACCAGTGGCAGCGCGTGGCCGTGTGCGAGGTGAACGGTGACTGGCACATGGTCGGGCCGGTCTACTCGGGCATCGGCTTTCTCAACTCCACCTGGGCCCAGTACGGCGGCTACCGCTTCGCCCCGGTCGCCGGGCGGGCCGGACGGCTCGCCCAGGTGCTGGTGGGCATGCGCGTGACCGGCGGCTGGATACCCGACCAGTACGGCTGCCAGCCCGGCGGGTGGTGAACACAGGGGCTTGTAAAGACTCCGGGCCTGTCGACCCGGATCGCCGTCGTAGATTCGAGGGGGTGCCGCGACCCCTGCGCCGAGTCCTGCTCGCTGCGTGCGTCCTCGCTCTGGCGAGCCCCGCGACCGCCGCCGCCGCGACGGCGCCCACGGCGGTGTCGGTCGGCTTCGACATCAGCTTCCCCCAGTGCGGCGGCGCCCTGCCCCCCATTCCGGGCTTCGGGATCGTCGGGGTGAACGACGGCCACGGCTTCTCGACCAACCCCTGCCTCGCCACCGAGCTCGCCTGGGCCCAGTCCGCCGCCAACGCCGCGCCGGCCTTCTACCTCAACACCCAGAACCCGGGCCCGACCGGAACCCTCGACTGGCCCGTGAGCCAGACCACGCCCCAGGCCTGCGCGGGCAACAACTCGACGGGCTGCGCCTACGACTACGGCTGGAGCATGGCCGCAGCGTCCTACGCCGCGGTGCTCGCGGCCGAGGCCCAAGACGGCGCCACCACCCCGAGCGCCGTCGCCGACGGCGCCCACTGGTGGCTCGACGTCGAGACCGCCAACCAGTGGGAGACGACCGACGGCCTCTACGCGAACAACGCGACGATCCAGTCCTACGACCAGGCCTCGCTCCTGGGCATGCTCGGCTACCTGCACAGCGTGGGGGTGACCCAGGTCGGCATCTACTCCACGGTGCGCCAGTGGACGGCCATCATGGGCGTGACCTCGGCCTTCGCCGGGATCCCGGTCTGGGTCCCCGGGCTCGCCGCGAACCTCTCCCAGGCGCTCCTCGCGTGCACCACGACCTCCTTCACGGGGGGTCGGGTGGCCATGATCCAGTACCCGTCGCTCGGCTACGACGGCGACTACGTCTGCGGCCTGGTGGAGGCGCCGGTCACCATCTCGGTCTCACCGGTCGGCTCGCTCGGCTTCAGCCAGCAGCTCGTGGCCGACAACGCCTCGGGCGCGGTCACCTACGCCCAGAGCACGGGCCAGCCCCAGCTGCTCGTCTCGCCGAGCGGGCTGCTCACCACCGCCGGGACCCTGCCCCAGGGCAGCTACAGCGCGACCGGGACGATCACCGACGCCTCCGGGGACACCGGCTCGTTCCAGGTGACCCTCGACGTCGGCCAGCTCGTCCAGCAACTCCCGACCGCGGGCCGGGTCAAGGTCAGCGGCTCGGCCGGGTACTCGGCCCAGCTCGCCATGAACGCGACCAGCCCGGCCGTCGCCCCGACCTTCGTCCAGAGCACCGGCCAGCCCCAGCTGCTCGTCTCGTCGAGCGGACTGGTCACCACCTCGGGGACCCTGCCCGCCGGGACCTATCACGCCTCGGGCACGGTGAGCGACACCCTGGGCGACACCGGGACCTTCGCCTTCACCCTCACCGTCGGCCAGCTCGTCCAGCGCCCGCCGCTGCGCGCGAGCGTGTCGGCCGACCAGAGCGCGACCTTTCATGTCCAGCTCGACGTGGGCGCGAACCTCGGGCCGATCACCTACGCCCAGACCTCCGGTCAGCCCGCCCTGGTCGTCTCGCCGACCGGACTCGTCACGACCTCGGGGCCGCTGGCGCCGGGGACCTACCCGGTCGCCGGCACGGTCTCGGACACCACCGGTGACGTCGGCACCTTCGCCTTCACCCTCACCGTGACCCCGGCGGCCGCGACGACGACCACGACGACGACCCCGCCGCCCACCACGACGACGACGGCCGTGCCCTCGCCCCCGCGCGCCGTCGCGGTCATCGGCCGGGCCCTCGCCGGGCGCACCCGGGTCCTCACGGTCACCGGCTCGGGCTTCTTCGGCCGGCCCCGAGTCACCAGCCACCCGGGCACCCGGGTCATCGTCGCCCGGGACACCGGGCGTCTGCTCGTGCTGCACGTGAGCGTGCGGCGCGGCTCGCGCAACGGCGTCTTCGTCTTCACCCTCGTCTTTAAGAACGGCCAGCGCTGCCGCGTGCGCTACCTCCAGGGCTGATCAGGTGAGCGCCCGGCCCCGGGCCCGGCGGGCGCGGGCGTCGGCGAGCGCCCAGTTGAACGGCACGCGCGCGAGGGCCGGCGGCAACAGCCGGTAGAGACGGGCGAGGCCGGCCAGCTGGCGGCGGGC
>JAKABC010000034.1 GCA_021802025.1 Actinomycetes bacterium | reverse complement strand
GGGACACGGCGCCGGGGGTGAAAATCGTTCAGTCGTCCGGGGTCGCGTAAGGGCCGGACGCCGAGTAGAGAGTGGGGTGCCGCCACGACGGCGCCAGGAGGAAGAGCCATGCCGTTCACGTCCGTCAACCCCGCCACCGGAGAGGTCGTTGCCGAGTTCGAGGGGCACACGCCCGAGCAGATCGAGGCCGCGCTCGCACTGTCGGCGCACACGTTCCGCGCGTGGCGCGACACTCCCTTCAAGGACCGTGGCGAACTGATGAACCGGGCCGCCCAGATCCTCGAGGACGAGGTCGACGAGGTCGGGGCGATGCTGACCGGCGAGATGGGCAAGACCCACGCCCAGGCCAAGGCCGAGGTCCTCAAGTGCGCCAAGACGATGCGCTACTACGCCGAGCACGCCGAGTCGATGCTCGCCGAGGAGATCATCGCCTCGCCCGCGAGCCGTAGCGGCGTGCGCTACGAGCCCCTCGGTCCGGTGCTCGCGGTCATGCCCTGGAACTTCGCCCTGTGGCAGGCGGTGCGCTTCGCGGCGCCCGCGATCATGGCCGGCAACGTGGGCATCTTGAAGCACGCCTCGAACGTCCCGCGCTCGGCGATGTTCCTCGAGGAGCTCTTCCGCCGGGCCGGATTCCCCGACGGCGTCTTCATCACCCTCTTCCTCTCCCACCAGGCCGCCGCCGAGATGATCGCCGACGACCGCGTCGCGGCGGTGACGCTCACGGGCTCGGAGGCGGCGGGCAAGACGGTGGCCGCCCAGGCCGGGGCCGCGCTGAAGAAGTGCGTGCTCGAGCTCGGGGGCTCGGACGCCTTCATCGTGGCGAGCTCGGCCGACATGGCCCGGACGATCCCCATGGCCGTGACCGCCCGCATCCAGAACAACGGCCAGAGCTGCATCGCCTCGAAGCGCTTCATCGTCGTGAAAGAGCGGGCCGAGGAGTTCATCGAGGGCTTCACCAAGGCGATGGGCGAGGTCGTCGTGGGCGACCCGATGGACCCGGCGACCGGGATGGGCCCCCTCGTGAGCCGCGCCCAGCGCGAGGAGCTCGACGCCCAGGTGCGCGAGTCGGTCGCCCGCGGCGCCGTCGTGCGCACCGGGGGCACCGTCCTCGACGGTCCGGGCTTCTACTACGCCCCGACCGTCCTCACCGACGTGCCGAGCGACTCGCGCGCCGGGTGCGAGGAGCTCTTCGGACCGGTGGCCGTCGTCGAGGTCGTCGAGGACCTCGACGAGGCGATCCGCGTCGCCAACGCGACGCCCTGGGGACTCGGCGGCTCGATCTGGGCCACCGACCCCGCCGAGATCGAGCGGGCGATCGCCGGGGTCGAGGCGGGGATGGTCTTCGCCAACGCCATCGTCGCCTCAACCCCCGAGCTGCCCTTCGGGGGCATCAAGCGCTCGGGCTACGGACGCGAGTTGTCGGTGCTCGGCATCCGCGAGTTCACCAACGCCAAGACCTTCTACATCGCCTAGTCCGCGTCGTCCCCGGGGTGACCGGGGCTGGGCACGTCGTGACCAGGTCCTCTAGGCTCCGCTTCACCTCGACGGTGACGGAGGGTGAGTGACGGACCCAGGCGCGAGCGGGACCAGCGGACGCGGCGACGTCCTCGGTGAGGGGCTCGGCTTCTACGCACTCGTCTTCACCGACATCGTCCGTTCGACCGAGCAACGCCGTCGCCTGGGCGACGCGCGCGCCGACGCCCTTCACGGCGAGGTCGACGTGCTGACGCGGCGGACCTTCGCGCGCTTCCACGGGGTCGTCGTCAAGGGGCTCGGCGACGGCATCCTCGCCGTCTTCCGAGCACCCAGTGAGGCCGTCGAGGCCACCGTCGAGCTCCAGCACCGCCTCCGGCGCCACAACGTCGCCGCGGAGATCCCCGTGGAGATCCGCATCGGGGTCACCGTCGGCGAGGTCGACGTGGCCGGCGGCGACGTCCTCGGCTACCCCGTGAACGAGGCGTCACGACTGTGCGACGCGGCCGAGGCCAACGGCGTCTTGGTCAGCGAGCTCGCCCTGACCCTCGCGCGACGGGCGGAGGTCGCCGTGGGCGAGCCGGTCGAGGTGATCGTCACGGCGTCGGCCGAGCCGGCGGTCGCCCGTCCACTCCTCATCGGTCCGACGATGCGCGCCCTCGTCGGGCTGCCCGAGGCGCTGGCGCGCGCCGACCGGTCGGACGAGTTCGTCGGGCGCAGTGACGAGCTCGTCCGCCTGCGCGCGGCGTGGGCGCACGCGCTCGCGGGTCGCGGCGAGGTCGCGGTCGTCACCGGCGAGCCGGGCGCGGGCAAGACGACGCTCCTCGCGCGCCTCGCGCTCGAGGCCGCCGACCAGGGCGCGACCGTGCTCTACGGGCGCTGCGACGAGCGGGTGGCCTCGCCCTACGAGCCCTTCGTCGAGGCCCTGGGCCACTTCGTCGACCACTGCCCCGGCGAGGAGTTGGCTGAGCTGCTCGGTCCGGTCGCCGCCGAACTGGGCCGGATGCTGCCCGGACTCGCCCACCGACTCGCGACGGGGGTCGACGCGCCCCTGGCGGACCCCGAGTCGGCCCGCTGGCGCCTGCTCGAGGCCGCCCGACGTGGGCTCGGGGCGCTGTGCGAGCGCGACCCGGTGCTCCTCGTCGTCGACGACCTGCACTGGGCCGACAGCGCCAGCCTCGACCTCCTCGATCGCGTGATGCGCGAGACCCCCTCGGCCCGGCTGATGATCGTGCTCGCCCTGCGACCGTGGGACCCCGGGGCCAACCCCGAGGTCGCGCGCGTGCTCGCCGACCGCCACCGCTACGGCGTCGGCGACGTCGAGGTGGCCCTTGGGGGGCTGACCGCCGGCGAGGTCTCGGCCCTCGTGGCGCGGATGACCCAGCGCGACGACCTCGACGACGACCGGATCGAGCAGCTGTGGTCGATCACGGGGGGCCACCCGCTCTTCGTCACCCAGGTCCTGCGCGCCCGCCAGGGCGACGAGGTCATCCCGGCCCAGCTGCCCCGGGGCCTCACCGAGGTGCTCGAACGCCAGCTGGCGCGCCTGGGCCCGTTGACCCGCGCCGCGCTCGACGTCGCGGCCCTCGCCGGCCACCGCTTCGAGATCGCCCTCGTGGCCGAGGTGCTCGGGACCGGTCGCTCCGACGCCGTGGAGGCCCTCGACGAGGCGACGCGCGCGGGCATCGTGCGCGCGTTGGGTGGGGTACCGCTGCGCTACGAGTTCACCCACGGCCTGGTACGCGACGCACTCGAGGGTGAGCTGGGCGAGGCGCGGCGACGCTCGCTGCACGCCGAGCTGGCGAACGGGATCACCGGGCTGGGTGGCCTCGATAACGACGAACGGGCCCGGCGCCAGGCGTACCACTGGAGTGAGGCCGGCGAGTTCGGCGACCCGGCCCGCGGGGTGCGCGCCGCGAGCGTCGCGATCGCCGCCTCGCTGCGCTCGCTCTCGCTCGCCGGGGCCTTCGAGATGCTCGAGCGGGCCGAGCGGATGGCGACCCTGGCCTCCGACGCCACCCTCGACGCCGAGCTCGCGGTCCTGCGGGCCGAGGCGACCAGCCTCGCGGCGTCGCCCGAGGCCCCCCAGGCCCAGGCCGCGGCCGTCGCCGCCGCGCGCGCGGTGGGCGACCCGACGCTGCTCAGCCGGGCCGCCCTCGCGCACTCGCGCGGCTACTTCACCACGTGGGGACAGCGCGACGCCGGACGGGTCGAGGCGCTCGAGGCCGCCCTCGCCACCTGCCCCGAGGGGGACCGCGCGACGCGCGCGCTGCTGCTGGCCCGGCTGGCCAACGAGCTCAGCTTCGGCGACGTGGAGCGCCGGCGCTACCTCCTGGCCGACGACGCCCTGGCCCTGGCGCGCACGATCGGCGACCCGTCGGTGCTCGCGCGCGTGCTCGTGCACCGCCAGTACGTCTTCGGCGGACCCGAGTACCTGGACCTTCGCCTGGCCGAGGGGACCGAGCTCGAACACCTGGCGCGCGCGAGTGGGGACCGCCTCCTCGAGCTGCACGCCGCGCGCCTGCTCAGCGCCGCCCACACCGAGCGGGCCGACGCGGCCGAGATCGACCGCTGCGTCGAGCGCGTGGCCCAGCTCAACGAGGTGGTCGACCTGGCGAGCGTGCGCTGGGAGCTCGCCTCGGTGCGCGCCAGTCGCGCCCTCTTAGCGGGACGACTCGACGACGCCGCGGCGCACGTCAAGGAGGCCTACAAACTCGGCACGGCCGCCGGCCAGCTCGACGCCTACATCTTCTCGGGGTCCCAGCTGATGTACCTCAACTACCTGCGCGGTCGCCTGCCCGAGGTGATGGACGGCTTCCTCGCCGCCCTGCCGAGCGAGGTGGCCGACTTCCTCGGGCCGTGGGTGGTCCGCCAGCTCTTCCTCGCCGGGCGGGTCGACGAGGCCCGCACCCGCTGGGCGGCAACGACCTCGACGGCCCTGGAAGACCTGCTCGACGTCGGGGTGAACGCGGGCCTCGTCCTCGTGTCGTGGGCCCACATGGCCTGGGCGCTCGGTGCCCGAGAAGAGGAGCTCGCGCACGTGCGCTCGCGCCTCGAGCCCCTGGCCGACCAGCTCTTCCAACAGCTCGCCCCCGAGCCCCCCGGCCACCACTTCCTCGGGCTGCTCTGTGACGCGGCGGGCGAGACCGAGCGCAGCGACGCGCACTTCGCCGCCGCGACTGAGCTCGTCCAGCGCGCCGGCGCGCCCACCCTGGAGGCGATCACCGCCGTGGCGTGGGCCGGGATCCTCGCGCGACGCGGCGAGGCCGCCCGGGCCCGGGGACTCGCCGACACCGCGCGCGCCCTGGCGCGCGACTGCCGGGCACCCCAGCTCGAGGCCGACGCCGCCGCCATCCTCGAGTCGGTCCGATGAACCGGGCGACGACCCCCGACCACGTCGCCGCGGTGGTGGCGATCCCCGACCGGGTACTGCGCAACTACTGGGTGACCCAGACCTACGCCGACCTTTCCCGAGCGCTCGCGAGCCGGCTCGCCCCCGAGACGGTGAACTGGTGCACCTTCGGCTGCTGGGCGTCGGCCACGGTGGGGGCCAGCATGCGCGGCGAGGCGATGCCGGCGTGGCTGGCCGAACGGGTGCGCCTGCCCGACGGGCTGATGGGCGTGGCGGCCGAGCCGACCCACCACCACGGGGGGTCCTCGGTGGTCCACCTCGTCGGCGACCTGCGCCCGGACCGCGTCCTCGACGTGGTGCGAGCGCTGCTCGGCGAGATGGCGCTCAACCTCTCCAACGGCAACACCGAGGTCTTCGCCGAGATCGCTCCGCCCGCGGCCGTGCTCCTCGCCCACGACGCCCCCACGCCCGAGGCCCGCGCGGCGGTGCTCGCGGCCTGCGACGGGGCGCCCGAGATCGACGGGGAGAACTGGCTGAAGATCGGCTACGGCCACTGGCTGGACGCCCTCGGCGAGCCCGACCCCCGCCGACGCAGCCAACTGGTGCTGGCCGGGTCGCTGCGCCTGGGCGGCCACGAGCAGAACCACCTGCAGCCGGCGATCGCCGGGGCGATGGACATGGGGGTGGACGAGGCGACCGCGAGGCTGCGCGAGCGCCTCGGCCGCGACGACCCCCGGGCGGCCCAGGCGGGCGAGTGGCTCGACCGGGCACTCGAGCCGGCGGCGCGCGCCCTGGGCGACGCGTGGGGCACGATCATGACCGACGCCTACGGCGTCTGGCAGAGCCCGGAGGGCACGTGGCGGCTGGACCACGACGTCCCGATGCCCGCGTCGGGCGTCTTCGTCCCCTCCGACGTCGCCGACCCCGTCGTGGCCGACCTCGCCGCGCTGCGCGACCGCTTCGACCGGGCCGACGGCGAGGGACGCGGCAGCGCCGCCCGGGACTGGGAGGTCTTCGACGAGCGGATGAACTTCATCACCAACCTCTTCGTCTCGCGCCACCACTCCCTCGACCTCCTCGCCGAGCCCTTCGACGACGCGACGCGCGCCGCCCTCGCCGCCGACACCGTCCCCCCCGAGCCGTGAGCGCTTCGGCGGGGACGGCCCGCTTCTCCCCGGCCTTCCTCGAGTCCCTGCGCGCCGAGGGCGACCCGTCGGCCGACGCGGCCGTCGCCACGTTCTTCTCGGCGGCCGACGCCCGAGGGCCCACGCTCTACGCCCGGCTCGGACAGACGCGCGAGCAGGACATGGACGACGTCGCGTTCCCGGGGGTGGGGGCCTTCGTGCGCGAGCGCCCGCCCTGGCCCGACTGGGCCGACGAGGCGACGGTGCGGGCCGGTCAGGAGGTCTTCTCCCGCTGGGGGATGCAGCTGTCGATGGGGCTCTTCTTGTCCTCCCTTCCCACGACGTACCTCTGCGCCAAGGGGACGGTGCCGCTGGTGCGCACCGCGCGCCTGGTGAGTCACCCCCGCCGGCGGATCCTCGAGACCGGCCAGATGATCATCGAGGCGATGACCCCGGGCGCCCTCACTCCGGGTGAGCGCGGCGAGCGCGCCGTGCGTCACGTGCGCCTGATGCACGCGACCGTCCGCTACGGGCTCACCCACCCCGAGGCCCTGGGCGCGCTGGGCGGGACCGAGGACGAGGGGTGGGACGACGCCCTCGGGGTACCGCTCAACCAGGAGGACCTGCTCGGGACCCTGCTCGCCTTCAGCGCGCTCGGGCTCGACGCGCTCGAACGTCTCGGGGTCGCCCTGTCCGAGGGCGAGGCCGACGCCTACGTCCACGCGTGGAACGTCGTCGGCACCCAGATCGGCGTGCGTGGCGACCTCCTGCCGCTCTCGACGTCCGAGGCCCGCCGGGTCGCCGCGGCGATCCTCGCCGCCCAGCGCGCGGCGAGCGCGGACGGGCGCGAGCTCATGGCCCGCACGATCGCCGCGATGGACGAGCTCGTCGCGCTGCCCCTGATGAGGGGGCTATCGGAGAGTGGCGTGCGCTACTTCCTGGGCGACGCCGACGCCGACCTCCTCGGGGTCGGCCCGGCCAACTGGACTCGTCACCTGTTCTCGGCGATGCGGTGCCTCGACGGGCCCCTCGACCGGCTCCTCACCCGTCTGCCCGGCCAGCACCGTCTCTCGGCCCTGCTCGGACGTCGCGTGATCTGCGGGCTCGAGGCCGTCGAGCGCGGTCCGGGCCGACCCCGCTTCGAGATCAGCGAGGAGCTGCGCGCCGCGTGGGGCGTGCGCGCGCCCTAGCCACAGGAGTACGGGCGCGACCGGGCGGAGGGACCCCTCGCCGCTCGACCTCGCCCCGTCGGTGTCGCGCCGAGCCGAAGCCGGCGTCGCGCCCTCGGTAGGGACCACGGTCCGTACCCCCAGGGGGTGGGCGACGGGCAACCTGGGTACCGGACGAGGAGGGCGCCGTGCACGGCTGGGACATGACGTCGGGGGGCCCGGTGGGTGGCTCGTGATGGGTTTGGTGATGGTGGTCGCCGGGGCCGCCGTCGTGTTCGGCGTCGTGGCCCTGGTGCGCGCCACGACGAACCACGCGACGACGCCGCCCCGCGAGCCCGCCGACTCCGCCCGGGCGATCCTGCGCGAACGCCTCGCCCGTGGCGAGATCAGTCCGAAGGAGTACAGCGCGCGCCGAGGTCCTCGCCCGGCCCGACCGGAGGGGCGACGGGCGAGCGATGATGCGGCTCGGAGGCTGAGTCGCACCGAGGTCATCGACCCTCGCGGTCGCGGGGCTCGCCTGGTATTATACCCCATAGGGGTATAGACCAAGGGGGCCCGTCGTGGCGGCACCGGGGTACGCGGAGGACAAGGGCGCGGTCCTGACGCGCCTGCGGCGGGTCGAGGGTCAGGTCCGTGGCATCGCCCGAATGGTCGAGGAGGACCGCTACTGCATCGACGTCCTGGCCCAGGTCTCGGCCGCCACCCGCGCCCTGCAGGCGGTCGCGCTCGAGCTGCTCGACGACCACCTCGCCCACTGCGTGGCCAACGCCGTGCGCGAGGGCGGCGACGAACAGGCTGCCAAGCTGCGCGAGGCCAGTGAGGCCATCGCCCGACTGGTGCGCTCGTGACCGCCACCGTCGTGACGATCATCGTGGACCTGGGTCGCGGACTGCGCGAGGGCCTCTACATGTTCTGGGAGACCCTGTGGGCGCTCGTCCTCGGGTTCGGTCTCTCGGGGGCGGTCCAGGCCTTCGTCTCGAAGGACCAGATGCGCCGGCGCCTCGGGCGCCACGGCCCCGCCAACGTGGCGCGCGCCTCGGGCTACGGGATGGTCTCGTCGAGCTGCTCCTACGCCGCGTCGGCGATGACCAAGTCGCTCATCACCAAGGGCGCCGACTTCACCAGCGCCATGGTCTTCATGTTCGCCTCCACGAACCTCGTCGTCGAGCTCGGCGTCGTGATGCTCGTGCTGCTGGGCTGGCAGTTCATGGCGGCCGAGTTCGTCGGCGGACCGATCATGATCGTCCTGCTCGCGCTGCTCGGGAGCGCCGCCTTCACCTCGACGATGGTCGCCGCCGCGCGTCGGCGCGCCCAGTCCCAGAGCGCGGCGGCGCACGAGCGGGTGACATCCGGACACTCGAGCGCCGCGCCGAGCGACGAGCGCGAGGTGCATCGTCACTCTCCGACCTGCGCCGAGCACGCCGAGGACTCCGACGACGTCGAGGCGACCCTCCCCGTCTCGAGCCCGCGCACCCTGGCCGGCTGGTCGGACGCCGCGAGCTACGCGCTGGCTGACGCGACGATGCTGCGCAAGGAGCTCGCGATCGGCTACGTGGTGGCCGGACTGTTGGCCGTGCTCGTGCCCCACGGGTTCTGGAACGCCCTGTTCGTGAGCGGGCACGGCTTCTGGTCGTCGCTCGAGAACGCCTTCGTCGGTCCGCTCATCGCGGTGGTGAGCTGGGTGTGCTCGATCGGCAACGTCCCGCTCGCGGCGGCGCTGTGGTCGGGCGGGATCTCCTTCGGCGGGGTGATCGCCTTCATCTTCGCCGACCTGATCTCGATGCCGCTGCTGATCATCTACCGCAAGTTCTACGGCACCCGGGTTATGGTGCGGATGCTCCTCGTCTTCTACGCCGTCATGGCCGTCGCCGGGCTGCTCACCGAGGGGGTCTTCTCGGCCCTCCACCTCACCCCGGCGCGCACCGTGTTCGCTCTCAGGGGGGCCCACTTCTCGTGGGACTACACGGCCTATCTCGACCTCGCGTTCCTCGTCGTGGCGCTCGGCGCGTGGTGGCTGGTGCGCCGTCGGGCGCGGCTGGGCGGCGGGATCGGCTACGCCATCGACCCGGTGTGCGCGATGCAGGTGCGCACAGCCGACGCTCCCGCCACCTCTCGCCACGGGGACGCGACGTACTACTTCTGCTCGGACCGGTGCCGGGAGCGTTTCGACGCGGCCCCCGAACGCTTCGCCACGCGCGGGCCGCTCGCCCCCGCCGACGCCACGGCCGTGGACCCGGTCTGTGGGATGAGCGTCGATCCGGCGAGCGCCGCGGCCCGGCGCACCTACCAGGGGGCCGACTACTGGTTCTGCGCCCCGGGGTGCGCCGAGCGCTTCGACGCGGATCCCGTTCGCTTCAGTCGGCCCGGCGACTACGAGCCCATGGCCCAGCCGGTCACGCTCACCCTCGCGCCGCCGGCCCGACGCGCGACGGCCGTGGACCCGGTCTGTGGGATGAGCGTCGATCCGGCGAGCGCCGCGGACCGGCGCACCTACCAGGGGGCCGACTACTGGTTCTGCGCCCCGGGGTGCGCCGAGCGCTTCGACGCGGAGCACCCGCCGGGCTGACCCGCCGGCTCAGCCCGGCGCGACGAGGCCCTCGGGCACGTCGACGGCGATCATCTCGGCGCGCACGGTCACCGCGCCGTCGACGACGACGCGCGAGACGACGTAGACCTTGCGCCCCGAGATCGAGTCGACGGCTCCGCGCACCTCGAGCTCGGGGCCCAGGGGCGTGGGCCGCTCGAAGCGGACGGTGAGGGTGCCCGTGACGCACCGGTGAACGGGCGCGGTGTCGAGGTCGATCTCGCGGCCCTCGGCCCGGTAGAGGCCCGAGGCGGCGACGGCCGTGCCGTGGCAGTCCAGGATCGAGGCCAGCAGTCCGCCGTAGACGAAACCCGGGAAGCTGGTCGCGACGGGGCTCGGCGTGAAGCGCGTCACCGCCTCGTCGCCCTCCCAGCGGGTGCGCAGCCGGTAGCCGTGCTCGTTCAGCCGGCCACAGCCGTAGCAGTGCGCGAGGTGGTCGGGGTAGGCGTCTTGGATCGCGGGACCCTCGTCGCTCGCCACGGGCCGATCGTAGGCCGGCGGCGACGTGGTGGGCGCCCGAGCACGAAGCCCCGGTCGCCCACGACGGGCTCGGCGACTCCGTCGGCGCCGGCGCGGTGGGCTTACTCCTGGCGCCCGCCCCATCCCTAGCGCCCGGTCGAGGCGCGGGAGTACCGTGAGGTCCGAGCGAATCGAGGTGCCCATGGATGCCACGTCCCGTCACCCGAAGGCCCGCACGGTCGCCCTCATCGGGCGCACCGGGAGCGGCAAGACCACCCTGCTCGACGCCCTCTGCGTCGCCGGCGGCACCCTCGAACGACCCGGACGGGTCGAGGACGGGACGACCCTGGGTGGCAACGATCCCGAGGAGCGCCGCCACCTCGCCTCGCTCAAGATCGCGCTGGCCCCGGTCTGGGTCGGCGAGGACGAGCTGACGCTCCTCGACACACCCGGCCTCGTCGACTTCCACGGCGAGGTCGAGCGCGCCCTCGACGTCGCCGACGTCGCGCTGCTCGTGGTCGCCGCGGCCGACGGCGTCACGTCCGACACCGTCGTGACCTGGGAGCTGGCGCGCGCGGCGGGGGTCCCCGTCGTCGTCTTCGTCAACGCCATGGACGCCGAGCGCGCCGACTTCGAAGCGACGCTCACGGCCCTCGAGTCCCTCGTCGGCCCCTCCCTCGCCCCCCTCGAGCTGCCGATCGGCACGGGACCGGGCTTTGCCGGCGTGGTCGACCTCCTCGCCGACGAGGCGCTCGTGCACGCCCCCGGCGGCGTGCGCCACGAGCCCGTGCCCACCGACCTGGCCGACCTCGAGCAGCGCGTGCGCGCGAGCCTGCTCGAGGCGATCGTCGTGGGCGACGACCAACTCACCGAGCGCTACCTCGAGGGCGACCAGCCCACGATGGACGAGCTCGAGGTCGTCCTCGGCCACCTCATGAGCGAGGGGCGCATCGTGCCCCTCACCATCGGCTCGGCCGCCCGGGGGATCGGCGTCGACCGACTGCTCACCCTGCTCGACGAGATCGCCGAGAGCCGCCCCATCCCGGCGCTCGAGAAGGGCGAGCCGGTGACCCTGGCGCGCGACCCCGCCGGTGAGCTGGTGTTGCGCGCCTTCAAGGTCATCGTCGACCCCTACGTCGGGCGCATCGTCGTGTTCGAGGTCGTCTCGGGGACGCTGCGCCCCGACGTGACCCTCGTCAACTGCCGTACACGCTCCGAGGAGCGGCTCCACGGCGCGGGCCGCCTCGTCGGCTCGAAGCTCGTCCCGGTCGAGTCGGCCCCCACCGGGGACGTGATCGCCGTCGCGAAGCTGGCGAGCGTCCAGGTCGGCGACTACCTGGCCGCGCGCGGGCGCGAGCTCGCGCCCCGGCCGAGCGCGCCCCTCGCCCCCGCCCTGCGAGTCGCGGTGGGCGCGAGCGAGTCCGACGTGGAGAAGGTCGCGACGGGCCTGCACCGCCTGGCCGAGGAGGACCCGTCGCTACGCGTACGCGCCGACGCGTTCTCGCGGCGCCTGGTCGCCGAGTTCGCCGGCGAACTGCACCTCCAGGTCACCCTGGAGCGCCTGGCGCGTCGCTTCAACGTCACCGCCACCACCGAGCCCCCGACGGCCCCCCTCTTCGAGACGATCGTCGGGTCGGCCGAGGCTGAGGGGCGACTCAAGAAGCAGACCGGGGGGCACGGCCAGTACGCCGTGGTGAACGTCCGGGTCGAGCCCATCGACCCCTCCTCGCCCCTCGAGTTCGTCGACGCCGTCGTGGGCGGCGCGGTGCCGCGCCAGTACATCGACGCCGTGCGCCACGGCGTGGAGAAGGCGATGGCCCACGGCGGGCCCAAGGGCTACCCGGTGGTGGGGCTGCGCGTCACCCTCTACGACGGCAAGGCCCACAGCGTCGACTCCTCCGAGCAGGCCTTCGAGACCGCCGGGTCGATGGCGCTGCGCAACGCGCTCGACCAGCGCGGGACCTCGGTGCTCGAGCGGATCATGGCCGTGGAGGTCACCGTCCCCTCGGCGGCGCTGGGCGAGGTGATGACCGACCTGTCGGGTCGCCGAGGCCGCGTGGTCGGCACCGACCAGGACGACGAGGGACGCGCGGTCGTGCGCGCCCAGGTGCCCGAGGGCGAACTCGCCCGCTACGGCCTCGAGCTGCGCACGCTCAGCGGCGGGCGGGGCCACGCGCGCGTGGAGCCGAGCCACCTCGCCCCCGCGCCGGCCTCGGTGCTCACCCGCTGAGTCCCGCCCCGGGCCCCC
>JAKABC010000033.1 GCA_021802025.1 Actinomycetes bacterium | reverse complement strand
CGAGCCTGCTCGTGCGCCTGCGCGTGGGTAGCGGGCGCTGGCGCTCGTCGACCCTGCCCGGCCCGGCGCTCGCCGTGGCCTGCGCGCCGGGCGGGGCGTGCGTCGTGGTGGGCGGGGCCGGGGGGCGGCCCTTCCTCCAGACGCGGGTCTCGGGCCGCGCGGCGATCGAGCCCCGACTGCGCTACGTCCCCGGTGACCTGTTCGGGGTGGCCTGCGGGACGCGCCGGTGCGCCGCGATCGGCGACACCACCCTCCTCGACGTGCCGTCCTCCCTGGTGACGTCGTAGAGTCCGCCGGTGCCGTGACACCGGCGCCGTGAGAGAATGGGAACGTGCGTGTCGGACCTCCTCCCGGCTGGTACCCCGACCCCGCGGGGGGGCGCCAGTGGCGCGTGTGGAACGGCGCCGAGTGGACCGGGGTGACCCGTCCCTACGGCGAGTCGGCGCCCGCGCGGCGCCTGGGCGCGAGCCTCGGGCTCGTAAGGGCGCTGCGCCGTGTGGTCGACCTCGGGGTGGTGGGGGTGATCGGCGGGCTGGCGCTGCTCGTGGGGGTCCTCGACCACCTGCCCGGCTCCGGCGAGCCCCTGCCGACCTGGTTCGCCGGCCTCGCCGGGACGGCCGCGGTGGGACTGCTCGCGCTGGGCAGCGTCGTCTACGCGGGGGCGCTGCGCGAGCTGCGGGGACGCTGGACGCTCGACGCCTGGGTCCCGGGGCTCAACTACCTGGTCGTGGGGGTGCTCGCCGCGCGCCAGCTGGGCCGGCCCTCGGGCCTGCGGGTGACCTCGGAGGTGGTGCTGCTCGTGCTCTACGCCACCTCGGCGCGCGCCGACGCCTGGCTCGACCTCGCACCGGTGATCGTCGCCCTCGGCCAGGGGATGTGGCTCTCGGTCCTGATCGACCGGCTCAGTGGTCCGGCCGACTCGACGCTCGCCTCCTAGGGTCGAGCCGCTCGGCGACGCCCACCCAACCCTTGTAGGCCTGGATCGCCGGGGGCGCCGAGGCCATCTGGTCGACCAGCGCCTCCACGAAGTGCTCGTCACGCTCGGCCAGCCGGGCCGCCGGGGCCACGTAGGTGCGGATGGTGAAGACGACCGCGCCCGACCCGCTAAGACGCCGGAAGGTCTGGCGCTCGACGCGGAAGTACCAGTTCTCGAGGTCGCCCCCGGGCGCGGCGCGCGCGCCCTCGGGCACGAAGAGCTCGGGGGTGTCGAGCAGGGTCCAGTTGAGACGCCAGTAGCCGCGCGCGACGTCGATCCGGTCGAAGAAGGCGTCCACCGGGTCCCCGAGGGCCGCCTCGTAGCCCGGGACCGGCCCGTGGATCTCGCGCAGCGTCGCCCCGATCTTCTCGCGCAGGTCCCAGCGCGAGGGGAAGCAGACCACGGCGGCGCGCAGCCGCCAGGCGTCCTCACGGACCATCACGCACAGGTCCTCGCACACCAGGCGCGCCGCCTCCACCAGCGGGTGGTCGTCGCCGATAGGGGCCACCCGCTCGGGGTGGACGCGCGCGAGGTGGTCGAGCACGACCTCGAGCAGCTCGGCGCTCGGGGCCCGACCGGGCTCGTCGAGCGCCACGACGCGCTCGCGCTCCTCGTCGATCAGGCGCGCGCGCAACGACCGCAGCGCCGCGGCGTCCTCGTCGAACTCGAGCCAGCGCGAGGGCTCGAGCGGGCGCAGGCCCATGTGGAGCCGGAAGGGCCGGCGCTCGAGGGGGACGTAGGGGATCACCGGTCGCGCCGACGGCGCACCACGGCGAAGTAGAAGACGGCGGCGAGCGCGGGCACCGCCAGCACGACCACCCGCGCGGCCGGCAGGGCCTGGCCGGCGTGGACCCCGGGCAGGTGCCCGAGGGGGACCAGGCCGGTCGCCATCAGGGAGTGCACGTCACAACTCTTGCACGCTCCAGACCCATATAGGTCAAACGGTTCGGAGTTATGGAAAACCTTTCGGTAGGGTGGACCATGGCCCGAACCCCGCGGGCGCGCAGCGCGCGCGCCCTCGCCAATGACGCCGCCATCAGGGACGCCGGCGTCGCCGAGGTGCTGCGCGTGGGGGTCGACCACCTCAGCCTGCGCGACGTCGGCCACCGGGCCGGACTCACCCACGGGGCGACCTACGCCCGCTACGAGGACGTGGACGAGCTGCTCGTCGACCTGTGGAACTCGACGCTGCTCGCGCGCGCCGTCGCCCTCTACGACCTGTGCGCGGCGCTGGTGCGCGAGCCCGGACCCGAGCGCGCCGCCGACCTGCGCCGGTGGATCGACCGGGTCGAGCCGGCCGACGTCGCGTGCTTCCAGGTGCTCTTCACCGCCCGGCGCCTCCCGACCGTGCACGAGGAGGTGGAGCCGTTCATCGACGAGTACCTCATCGGGCGCTGGGCCCGTCCCGACCTCGACCCGGCGGTGGGGCTGCGCGTGGCGGTGCTGTTCACCCTCTGTCTGGTGGTGCTGGCCGCGACGCACCGCTTCGGCGTCGACGACGCCTTCGAGACGGCCCTCTTCGAGGTCCTCGTGGCCGGCCTCTCGGTCCCCCCCGCCGCGGTCGGGCCGGTCCCGCCCCTCGCCCCGCCGGCGCCCTTCACCCCTCCCCCGAGCGACGACCTGCGCACCCAGCTCTCGGTCGCCACCTTCGGGGTCATCGGGCGCAGCGGCTACACCCGGGCCACGATCTCGCGCATCGCCCGGCGCGCCAACTGCTCGCCCGGGGCCATCTACAAGCTCTTCGCCTCCAAGGAGGACCTCGCGGTCGAGGCGATGCGCACGGTCATGCGCGCGCGCCTCTACTCGGGCGCGGGTCGCCTCGAGGTGACCCGCGAGGGGTGGCTCACCGAGATCCTGCTCGACGCGGCCGCGCCGGCCAACCAGGTGCGCGCCCTGTTCAACCTCGAGATGACCATCGCCGGCGCCCACAACGAGCGCATCCGCGCCGCCATCCTCGACCGGCTGACCGAGCTCGAGACCGTCGCCTCGTTCCTGTCGGGTCTGTCGGACAGCGAACGCGTCGCGCTGCGCCAGCGGCTGCGCGCGGGCACGTTCTTGATCTCGGCGACGAGCTACCTCTCGACCCTGGGGGTGGCCCCGAGCGAGACCGAGCTGCACGCCGTCGCCGAGCCCCTACGCGGCGCCCTGGTCGCCGGGCTCGATCCCGCGTGGCGCGCCTTCACCGAGCAGGTCGGCGAGCTGGCGCGCGCCCGGGGCGAGTAGCGCCTAGGCCGAGGGCGGGATCGCCCTCTCGAGCCGGGTGAGGATCGAGGCGATCACCTCGTCCTGGGCCAGCAGGTGCTTTTGGATCTCCTCGGCCTCTTTGAGGACGGCCTCGGCGTCTTTGTAGGTCTCCTCGGCGCGCCGGTCGGCGGCGGCGGCCTGGATGTTCTGGCCCACGATGATGATCGGCAACAGCACGAGCTGCAAGAAGCTCGAGCTCACCCAGACCACGACGTAGAAGAGGCCCTGGTGCAGGGCCGAGGGCAGGGCCACGAGGGCGATCACGCTGAAGAGGTAGGCGCACCACATCGTGCCCACGACCAGGGTCACCCGCAGGCCGACCTTGGAGTTGACCCGGGCGATCCAGCTGTCCGAGCGGGGCTGGCGCAGGTCGGTGGTCGTCACCGGCCGTCCCTCGCGCAGCTCGGCCGCGCGCGGGTGCCGCACGTACTCGTAGATCGAAGGGGGCATGGCCCCATCCTCACACGGGCCGCGCGCCCGTCGGGCGATAGCCCTAGCGGGTCACGAGGTCGGGGGCGACCTCCATGCCGCGGCGCCACACCGAGCGCGCCACGATCTTGCTCGTGTCGGCGCGGTCCTTGTAGCGCGAGGCGACGTCGCGGACCTCTTCGAGCAGCCCCTCGGAGAGGAAGGTCGGGTCGAGCCCGAGCGACACGAACTGCTCACGCTCGACGTTGAGCTCGTTCTCGTCGGCCTCGACCCGGGGGTTGGGCAGGTAGGCGACGTCGACCCCGGTGAGCTTGGAGACGAGCTCAGCCAGGTCGCGCACCCGGTGGGTCTCGGTCACCTGGTTGAAGACCTTGACCTTGTCCCCGCTGGCCGGCGGGTTCGCCAGGGCGATCTCGATGCAGCGCACGGTGTCGCGGATGTGGATGAAGGCCCGCGTCTGGCCGCCGGTGCCGTGCACGGTGAGCGGGTGGCCGATGGCCGCCTGCATGAGGAAGCGGTTGAGGACGGTGCCGTAGTCGCCGTCGTAGTCGAAGCGGTTGATGAGCCGCTCGTCGAGCGCGCACTGGGGCGTCTGGGTCCCCCAGACGATCCCCTGGTGGAGGTCGGTCACGCGCAGCCCGTCGTTCTTCGCGTAGAAGGCGAAGAGCAGCTGGTCGAGCGTCTTGGTCATGTGGTACACCGAGCCGGGGTTGGCCGGGTGGAGGATCTCCCGGTCGATCTCGCCGTCGGGGGTCGGGACCTTCACGGTGAGGTACCCCTCGGGGATCGGGGCCGAGCCCGACCACCCGTAGCCGTAGACGCCCATCGTGCCCAGGTGCACGAGGGCGACGTCGAGGCCCGAGGCGACCACCGCGACGAGCACGTTGTGGGTCGCGCGCACGTTGTTGTCGACGGTGTAGCGCTTGGCCGCGACCGAGCGCATCGAGTAGGGCGCGGCCCGCTGCTCGCCGAAGTGGACGATGGCGTCGGGCGCGACCTCGCGGATGAGCGACTCGAGCCGGTCGTACTCCTCGGCCAGGTCCAGGTTGACGAAGCCGATCTCTTTGCCCGTGAGCGCCCGCCACACCGCGAGGCGCTCGCCGATCGGGCGGATGGGGGTCAGCGACTCGACCTCGAGCTCGACGTCGATCTTGCGTCGGCTCAGGTTGTCGACGATGGTCACGTCGTGACCGACGTCCGACAGGTGCAGCGAGGTCGGCCACCCGCAGAAACCGTCTCCACCGAGGACCAGAACCTTCATGACTCTCCTAGCAGTCTCGTCGCCGGTCGGGGCCCCCGAGGGGGCGGCGGCGCCCCACGACTCTACCCCTCGCCCTCGGGCCGACCCCGAGTCCCCGGTCGGCCCACGGGCCTTGGCTAGGGTGACCCCCGAGGAGGACTCGTGGGACCAGCCCAGGCCGTGCGCACGTGTTTCACCAAGTACGCGGACTTCCGGGGTGCCGCGGCCCGCTCGGAGTACTGGTGGTTCTTCCTCTTCAACCTGGCCGCCTCGCTGGTGCTGAGCGCGGCCCACTCGCCGCTGGTCTCGACCCTGTACTCCCTCGCGGTGCTCGTCCCGGGTCTCGCGGTGATGGTCCGTCGCCACCACGACGCCGGCCGCTCGGGCTGGTGGGCCTTCACCATCCTCATCTGGCCCTGGGCGCTGGTGCTGCTCGCCTACCCGACCAAGACCCACAACAACAAGTACGTCGAGGGGCGTGGCGAGGCCGCGGTCACCGAGGCCTCCCTCCAGCAGGGCGCGGGCTACTGCCCGGTCTGCGGCAAGCTGCGCCTGCCGGGCCAGACGTTCTGCTCGGGCTGCGGCGCCAAGTTCAACGACTAGGCCTCGGCGCACACTCCCTTTGGGTATCGTCGGCCCATGACGACTCGCTCCACGCCCCCGTTCCGCGCCGACCACGTCGGCAGCCTGCTGCGGCCGCGCGCTCTGCTCGACGCGCGCGCCGACCACGCCGCGGGCCGGCTCGACGCCGAGGGCTTGCGGGCCGCCGAGGACGCCGCGATCCGTGACGCGGTGGCCCTCCAAGAGGGGCTCGGACTGCGAGCGGCGACCGACGGCGAGTTCCGCCGCACCAGCTGGCACATGGACTTCATCTACCAGCTCTCGGGCGTGCGCACCACCGACGAGACGATCCAGGTCCCCTTTAAGAACGCCCAGGGCGAGACGGCCTTCACCTCGGCCGCCCTGGCGGTCGACGGCCCGATCGGACTCGGCCACACGATCTTCGGCGACGCGTTCAGCTTCTTGCGCTCGACCGTAACGACGGCGACCCCCAAGCTCACGATCCCCTCACCGAGCATGGTCCACTATCGCGGGGGTGCGGCGGCCATCGACCCCGCGGTCTACCCCGACGTCGAGGCGTTCTGGGACGACCTGTCGGCCGCCTACGCCGAGGAGGTTCGCCGCCTGGGTGCGCTGGGCTGCACGTACCTCCAGCTCGACGACACCTCGCTCGCCTACCTCAACGACCCGGCCCAGCGCGCCATGATCGCCGGCCGCGGTGACGACGCCGAGCACCAGCACCTGCGCTACATCCGCCAGATCAACGCGGCCCTGAAGGACCGCCCCGAGGGCATGTTCGTCACCACCCACTCGTGCCGGGGCAACTTCCAGTCCTACTGGGCCGCCGAGGGCGGCTACGACTTCGTCGCCGAGGCTCTCTTCGGCGAGCTCGAGGTCGACGGCTTCTTCCTCGAGTACGACGACGAGCGCTCCGGCGGCTTCGAGCCCCTGCGCTACGTGCCCAAGGGCAAGGCCGTCGTCCTCGGGTTGGTCACGACCAAGCGGGGCCAGCTCGAATCCAAGGACGACCTCAAGCGGCGGATCGACGAGGCGGCGCGCTTCGTCGACCTCGACCAGCTCTGCCTCTCGCCCCAGTGCGGCTTCTCCTCGACCGTCGAGGGCAACTCGATCACCCTCGACGACGAGGTGGCCAAGCTGCGCCTGGTCGTCGAGACCGCGGCCGAGGTCTGGGGCTAGCCGACCAGCTCGGCCAGCGCCTCGTCCTCGAAGGAGAGGTCGAAGTCGGCGTCGTCACGCCGGCTCCGGCCCGTCACCGCGACCAGGGCCACCGCGCCCAGGGCGAAGAGCGAGCCCACCGAGTAGGCGACGTGCAGCCCGTGCACCAGGGCGTCCACGCGACGGGTGGCCGTGGCCGGGTCGGTGGGGCCGCCGAACTGGGCGTGGTCGGTCGCCGTGGCGAAGACGTTCACGAGGACCGCGAGCCCGAGGGCCGCGCCCAGCTGCTGGGAGACGTTCACCAGCCCCGAGGCCGCGCCGGCGTCGGCCGGAGCGACACCCTCGAGCGAGAGCGAGGTGAGGGTCACGAAGGACAGCCCCGAGCCCGTCCCGATGAGCACGAGGACCGCCACGATCTCGAGGTAGCCCCAGGTCGGGACGATCCGCGAGGCCACCACGAGGCCCACGCCCACCAGCGCCGCACCCACCATCACGATCGTACGCGGGGCGTAGCGGCGCACCAGGACCCGACTCGTGAGCTGGGAGGCGAGGAAGATCGAGGCGGGCATGGGCAAGAAGGCGAGCCCGGCGCGCAGGGGCGAGTAGCCCTGGACCTCCTGGAGGAACTGGGTGAGGAAGAAGAAGACGCCGAACATCCCCGCGTAGATCAGCCCGCGCGCGGCGTTAGCGCTCGAGCGGGTCACCCCGCGCAGGAGGCGCAGCGGCACGATCGGCTCGGCCGCGCGGCCCTCGACCCGCACGAAGGCGACGAGCAGGGCCGCGCCCGCGACCAGCGGCACGAGCGTCGCGGCGCTCGCCCAGCCCGACGACCCGGCCTCGACGAGCCCGAGCACGAGTCCGGTCATCCCGAAGGTGGAGGTGAGAGCGCCCGCGACGTCGAGGCGCCCGGTGCGCACGGGCGTCTCGGCGACCACGGCGCGCGCCAGCACGGCGACCACGAGGCCGATCGGCACGTTGACGAACATCACCCAGCGCCACGAGACGAGCTCGGTCAAGAGCCCCCCGGCGACCAGGCCGATGGCCCCGCCGGCGGCCGACACCGCGGTGTACATCGCCAGGGCCCGCACCCGGGCCGCCCCGGGGGCGAAGGCCGCCGTCAGCAGCGAGAGCGCCGACGGCGCGGCCAGGGCCGCGCCCACCCCCTGGAGGGCCCGCGCGATGAGCAGCGTGGTCGAGCTGGTGGCGAGCCCGCCGAGCATCGAGCTCAGCGTGAACAGGGCCAGTCCGACGAGGAAGACCCGACGGCGGCCCCAGAGGTCGCCGGCCCGGGCCCCGAGCAGCAGCAGTCCGCCGAAGGCCAGGACGTAGATGTTGAGGACCCACGACAGGCCGGTGCCGGAGAAGTGGAGGCTGCGCTGGATGTGGGGCAGGGCCACGTTGACGATCGTCCCGTCGAGCACGACCATGAGCTGGGCGGCCAGGATGATCAGGAGATAGACGGAGGGACGCGCCAGGACGCGCCCGAGCGCGCCGCGGGCCGGGGTCGCGGGCGAGGTGACGACGGTTGACATGATCGACCTTTCGGGGGGTACCATGGAACCGGAAGGTTCCTCCGTCTATTATACGGAGGGTCCCTCCATTTGAAGCGCCCCCGTCGGGTGCGCGGGAGGCGTGGCCATGACCATCCAGGACGAGCGGGCCGAGAGCCCGGGCCGGACCCAGCGCGCCGACGCCCGGCGCAACCACGACCTCTTGCTGCGGGCCGCCCGCGAGATCTTCGACGAGGAGGGCGACACCTCCATGGAGGCGATCGCCAAGCGCGCCGGGGTGGGGATCGGCACCTTGTACCGCCACTTCCCCCGGCGCATCGACGTCGTCGAAGCCGTCTACCGCGACGACGTGGACCAGGTGGTCGCCGTCGCCGAGCGCGACGTCGCCACGATGAGCCCCTGGGAGGCCGTCGACAGCTTCCTGCACGCCTTTGTCGCCTACGCCTTCGGCAAGCGCCGGTTCCTCACCGAGCTGCGCGAGGCCTTCGAGAAGAACCCCGAACTCAAGTGCGACGCCCGGGAGCGTCTCGAGGCGGCGATCCGCCTGGTCGTCGAGCGCGGCCAGGGCGCGGGCGTCGTGCGCGCCGACGTCACCGGCGACGAGGTCTTCGGTCTCCTCGGCCCGATGTGCACCAGCGCGTCGCTCACCCGCGAACAGTGCGACCGACTGGTCGGGATGGTCCTCGACGGGCTGCGCCCGCCGGTGACGCGCTAGCGCCGCGCGGCCGACCAGTTCGGCGAGCGCTTCTCCAAGAACGCCGCGATGCCCTCTTGGGCCTCGGCCCCGAGAGCGGCCTCGGCCATGACGGCCGTCGCCAGTCGGTAGGCGTCCTCCACCCCGAGGTCCATCTGCTCATAGAAGGCCCGCTTGCCGATGGCCTTGGACTCGACGCCACCGCGGGTCACCCGGGCCACCAGCGCGGCGGTCGCCTCGTCGAGCTCGTCGGCCGGCACCACGCGGTTCACCAGTCCCCACGCGAGCGCCGTGGCCGCGTCGATCGGGTCGCCGCTCATGCCCATCTCGAGGGCGCGCCGACGCCCGACGACCCGGCCCACCGCCACGAGCGGCGTCGTGCAGAAGAGCCCCCCGTGCCCGCCCGGCGTCGCGAAGGTCGCGCCCTCACTCGCGACGGCGAGGTCGGCCGTCGCGACGAGCTGGCAGCCCGCGCCCGTCGCGAGCGCGTGGACCCGCGCCACCACCGGCTGGGGCGTCGCGCGGATCGAGCGCATGAGCCGCTCGCACGCCTCGAAGAGGCCCCGCACGTCGGCGGCGTCGCGACCGACCATCTCCCCGAAGTCGTGCCCGGCGCAAAATAGCCGTCCCTTCGCCGCGAGGACCACGCCCGTCGCGTCGCTCGCGGCGACGGCCCCGAACGCGTCGGTGAGCTCGTCGATCATCTCCCGGGTGAGGACGTTGAGCCGCTCGGGCAGGTTCAGCCAGATCGTGGTCGTCGGCCCCTCGCGCTCGACCAGCACGGTGCGGTAGTCGCTCACGTCACCTCGCTCTCGCCCCCCACGCTAGAGCCGTCGCGGCGCTCGTCGCGCTGATCGTCCGGGTGGGCGACGCGGCGACCGCCCGACGAGGCCGCTACGGACCCCTGGTGCGGCTGGAGGGATTCGAACCCCCGACCCTCGGTTCCGTAGACCGATGCTCTAATCCGCTGAGCTACAGCCGCGTGCGACAGGCTTCACATGCTAGCCGTCCCGGGGATGAGCCCGCGACGGGGGTGGCTACAACGAGTGGTGGCGCAACGGAACCGCACGCCCGACGGGGTCGACACTCGCGGGCGCCGACGAGGGCGGCGCCCGCGCCCACCCCCGCGTCCGCCCGAGTGGCGGACGCGGGGGTGGGGGTCACCATCGGTACCAGCGGCCCCGACGGCCGACCCGCTCGCCCCGGCCGACGGCGAAGCCGACGAGCCAGAAGAGCAGGACGACGACCGCGACCCACCACAGCACGTGGATCGCGAAGCCCAGCCCCCCGAGCAGGAGGGCCAGCACGAAGATGATGAGGACGGGCATCGTGACCTCCCGCGACTAGTGGATGCGGTCGTCGCGTCGCACGACGTTGCCCTGACCGTCCTCGATGACGGTCTCGCGGTGGCGGAAGCCCGTGCGGTTCATCGTGGCGATCGCGAACGACACGACGAACCCGACCGCGCCGACCACCATGAGGATCACGCCGACCGTGCGCACGTCGAAGCCGTGCTGGTAGGGGCTGGCCGTGACGGCGAAGTCCAAGATGGCTCCGACCGCGAAGATGACGATGCTGGAGATGACACCGCTGATCATGGGGATCCTCCTTCCTCGCCCCGCGCGCCGAGGGACCGGGGTCGCCCCGGGCACCGGGTCTGTCGAGGGAACCACGCTACGAAGGGAATCTGACAGGGGGCTTAGAGGGGGTTTGGCGTCACCTTTGAATTGTTTTACCTGATCCAATGGGTTCGATCGGCGCCTTCTACCATGCGGGGGTGACCGCGCTCGACCTCGAGGGACTCCTCGACGCGGCCGAGCCCGCCATGGTCGAGATCCGCCACGACCTGCACGCCCACCCCGAGCTGGCCTTCGCCGAGCATCGCACGACCTCGGTCATCACCGCGCGCCTCGCCGAGCTCGGCTGGACGCTGCACCCGCCGCCCACCGCGACCGGGGCCGTCGCCACCCTCGAGGGGGCGGGGCCGGGTGCGCGCGTGATGCTGCGCGCCGACATCGACGCGCTGCCGGTCGACGAGGCGGTCGCGGTCCCGTGGCGCTCGGTCTTCCCCGGCGTGATGCACGCCTGCGGCCACGACGTGCACACCGCGGCGCTCCTGGGGGTGGCCGAGGTGCTGGCGCGCGCCCGAGAGCACCTCGCCGGCTCCTTCACCCTCGTCTTCCAGCCGGCCGAGGAGGCGATCGGCGGGGCGCGCGCCATGATCGCCGGGGGCCTGCTCGAGAACCACCCGGCCGACGCCCTGCTCGGGGCCCACGCCGCCTCGGTCCTGCCCCTCGGGGTCGTCGCGACCCGCCCGGGGGTCCTCATGAGCCGCGGCACGCTCTGGCGCATCCGACTCGAGGGCGCCGGCGGACACGGCGCCATGGCCTCGACGAGGGGCAACGTGGTGCTGGCGGCGAGCGCCCTCGCGCCGCGCCTCGGCGAGGCCGTCGAGGGGCTCACCTACGACGGGACGGCCTGCGCCTGCTCGGCCGGGGTGCTCGCCGCGGGCACCAAGGAGAACGTCGTGCCGACCCTCGCGCACCTGGCCGGGACGCTGCGCACCTTCACCGAGGACCAGTTCGACGAGGGCCGCCGCCGCCTCGGCGAGCTCGTCGCCTCCATCGCCGAGGAGTTCGGGGTCCGCGCCGTGCTCGAGGTGACCGACTCGACGCCCCCGGTGGCGAACGACCCGCGCGTCACGGCCGTGGTGTGCGCGGCCGCGCGGGACCTGCTCGGGTCCGAGGGCGTCCTCGAGGCCCCGCCGGTCACCCCGAGCGACGACGTCGCCGAGCTGCTCGCCCGGGTGCCCGGGTGCTACCTGCTCGTGGGCGGCGCGCTCGCCGACGGCACCTCGGGCATGCACCACAGCCCCGACTTCGCCCTCGAGGACGCGACGTGCCGGGTCCAGGCCGGGGTGCTCGCGGCCGGCGCGGTCGCGCTCGGCTCAGGCGAATAGACGGGCCGCGCCGCGCAGCGGCGCGTCGTTGCCGTTGATCACGACCCGGTAGGGGTGGCCCTCGAAGAGGGCCGGGGTGACCCGGCGGGCGTTGCCGCCGGCGAAGTGGACCGTCGTCGCGGCGAACTCCGCGGCGAAGCCGTCGGCGGCCGCGACGAGCGCCGCGAACCACGCCGTCTCGTCGTGGGCGCGGCCCCGCTCGCCGAGGGTCTGGTCGTAGGTACGCCCGTCACGGAAGTCCTCGGCGCCCACGTCGCGCACCTTCTGGAGCTTCCCGTCGCGCGCGAGGGCCAGCCCGCAGCCGGTGCCCAGGGTCACGACCAGCTCCACGCCATCGGGGCCCACGCAGCCGAGCGCGGCCAGGGTGGCGTCGTTCACCACGCGCACGTCGCGGCCCGATCGCTCGCGCAGGGCGTCTTGGAGCGCGAAGCCGGCCCAGCGCGCCTCGAGGTCGGGGTCGACCTCGGTCGTGACCCCGCCGGGACGCGACAGGTTCCCGGGGCGCACGACGCGCCCGTCGCGGAACTCGCCCGGGAAGCCCACCCCCACCCGACGGCACCCGCTGCGGGTGATGCGCTCCTCGACGAACTCGACCAGCCGCTCGGGCGTGCACGGATACGGGGTGGGTCGACGCCGCGGGGTGCGCAACAGCACCCCGTCCTCGTTGACGTGGGAGAACTTGATGTTGGTCGCCCCGATGTCGACGGCCAGGATCTGATCGGCGATCAAGAGGCTCTCGTAGGCCACCCGACGATGGTAGTTACCCACGCGCGACGCCCCGGGGCCGCAGCGCGCGCTGACGCCACCACGGCACCAGGGCCACCTCGTGC
>JAKABC010000032.1 GCA_021802025.1 Actinomycetes bacterium | reverse complement strand
TCACGTGGGCGTTCCCAGCCTCACCGCCACAGGGACCTCCGGGGTCCAGCCGTCGGACGCCGCCGCGGGCGGGGTCGCGCCCCCGCGGCGGCGCAGCACCTCACCGGTGCGGATCTGCTCGTGCAGGGTCAAGATCGCGTGCATCAGCGTCTCGGGACTCGGCGGGCAGCCCGGCGCGTAGACGTCCACCGGCACGATCTGGTCGACGCCCTGGACGATCGCGTAGTTGTTGAACATCCCGCCCGACGAGGCGCACACGCCCATCGAGATCACCCACTTGGGCTCCATCATCTGGTCGTAGACCTGACGCAGCACGGGCGCCATCTTCTGACTGACCCGGCCCGCGACGATCATCAGGTCGGCCTGGCGCGGCGAGTTGCGAAAGACCTCCATCCCGTAGCGCGCGAGGTCGTAGTCGGCCGCCCCGGCGGCCATCATCTCGATCGCGCAGCACGCGAGCCCGAAGGTCGCGGGCCACACCGAGGCCCGCCGGGCCCAGCGGACCATGTCCTCGAGCCGCCCGGTGAGGAAGTTGTGGTGGAGATCCTCCAGGGCCATCAGGCCACCCGCTCCCGCTCGGGGCTGACGCGCTGGATCGTCGAGGTCGTGGTGCGCGCGGGCATCGCGCGCACCAGGTGCTTGACCGGCCCCCAGGTGAGGGCCCCCTCGCTCACGAGGAAGAGCAGGGCCGAAAAGACGGTGGCCGAGAAGATCAGCACCTCGATCAGTCCGAACGCCCCGAGCTGGTGGAACACGATGGCGAAGGGGTACATGAAGACGACCTCGATGTCGAAGATCACGAAGATCATCGCCACCAGGTAGAAGCGGACCGGGAAGCGCTGGGGCGGCTCGATCTCGGGCACGATGCCGCACTCGTAAGGGGCCAGCTTGGCGTCGGTGGGTCGCTTGTGCGGGGCGAGGACCGCCGACACGACCAGGGAGCCCGCGACGAAGACGACGCCCAGCGCGAGCATCACCAACAGCGGGAGGTACTGGCTCACGTCCATCTTTTCTACCAGGTCCGCGAACCTCCCTCCGACGCGCGCACACCGGTGGCGCGCGTGCTCGCGCCTAAGGTGTCCGGGTGCCCGACCAGCCCCTGTCGCGTGTGGCCGCGACCCCCTACGACGTCGTGGTGATCGGCGCCGGACCGTCGGGCTCGGCCTGCGCCTACTGGCTCGCGCGCGCGGGCTGGCGGGTGTGCGTGGTGGAGAAGAAGGAGTTCCCGCGCGCGAAGACCTGCGGTGACGGGCTGACCCCGCGCTCGGTGCGCCAGCTCGCCGACATGGGCCTCGAGCCCGAGGTCGCGGCCCACGGCCACCGCTTCGGCGGGCTCCGCGCCCACGGCTTCGGGGCCTCGCTCGCGATGTCCTGGCCCGAGCACCCCCGCTTCCCCGACTACGGCTACA
This sequence comes from Actinomycetes bacterium, assembly GCA_021802025.1. Taxonomy (GTDB): domain Bacteria; phylum Actinomycetota; class Acidimicrobiia; order Acidimicrobiales; family RAAP-2; genus RAAP-2. The sequence goes on along the minus strand of JAKABC010000032.1, from coordinate 11,344 downwards.
CGATCACCCGTTTCGACCTCGACGGCCTGGTGGCGCGGCGCGCGGCGGACCACGGGGCGGTCGTGGTGACCCACGCCGAGGTGACCGACCCCCTCGAGCCCTCCCCCGGGGCGCCCGGACGGCTCGCGGGCGCGAGCGGGGTCGTCGTGCGCGACGTCGACTCCGGCGAGCGCGCCGAGGTGCGCGCGCGCTACGTCGTGGCGGCCGACGGTCAGCACTCGCGACTCGGTCGGGCCCTCGGCGTGACGCGCAACCGCCACTGGCCGATGGGCATGGCGCTGAGGGGCTACTACACCAGCGAGCGCCACGACGAGCCCTGGATCGACTCGTACCTCGAGCTGCGCGACGAGGCGGGCCGCGCGGTCCCGGGCTACGGGTGGGTCTTCCCCCTGGGCGACGGCCGGCTCAACGTGGGCGTGGGACTGCTCTCAACGGCGGGCGCGTGGCGCGGGGTCAACACCACCAAGCTCCAGGAGCGCTTCGTGGACCAGATCGGGGCCGACTGGGGGCTGGACGCGACGACCTCCCTCGGGGCCCCGACCGGCGGGCGACTGCCGATGGGGTTCTCGCGCGGGCCCCGGGCCGGGGCCAACACCCTGGTGATCGGCGACGCCGCGAGCTCGATCAACCCCTTCAACGGCGAGGGCATCGCCTACGGCTACGAGACCGGCCGGCTCGCCGCGACGGTGCTCGGCGAGGCCCTGCGCGCCGACGATCCGTCGGTGCTCGAGGACTACGAGGCCCGCCTCGAGGCCCGCTACGGCGACTACTACCTGCTCGCCCGGGCCTTCGTGCGCCTGCTCTCGGAGCCCCGGGTGCTCGCGGCGTGCGTCGGCGCGGGGCTGCGCGTCGCGCCGGTGATGAACGAGCTGCTCGTGGTGATGGCGAACCTCATGCGCAACGACGAATCCGGTCCGGGCGAGCGCGCCTACCGCGCCTCGGTGCGCCTGGCGCGCGCCCTACCCGAGTCGGTCTGGACGGCCCTGTTCGACGAGGAGTCCTAGGCGGCGCGCGCCGTGGGGGTACTCACGCGCGACTGGATCGTCGCGACCAGGTTCTCGAGCAGCCCGCGGGCCCGCTCGAACGACGGCACCAGGGCGTCGAGGGTCACCTCGTAGTGGCCGTGGGTCACCACCGCCACGACGAGCTGGAGGCTCACGCTGAGCAGGGGCACGTCGAGGCGCACGTAGCCCCCGCGCGCGAAGACCGAGCTCAAGAGCGTGTGGGGCCGCCACGTCACCGCGCCGGGCGGGGCCTGGGTCGACTGGCCCTCCTCGCCCAGCATGAGCGCGGCCTGGGAGTCGACAAAGCAGCGGCCGAAGCCGGCGCGGCTCATCTCGGCGGTGTCGCGGCGCACCATCGTCGTCGTCCGGTAGTACTGGGCGACCGAGGCGACCTCGCCGCCGCCGGCGAGGTTGCTCTCGAACACGGGCGAGGAGACCTGGTAGTCGGGCTGTTGGCCGGCCGCCCCGTAGACGCGATCGCGGCGGGCGCTGACCCCGAGACAGCGCTGGAAGACCGACGCGGCGGCCTCGAAGACCCGGTTCGCGCTCGTCGAGGCGCTCGGGAGCGTCGTGGTGGTCGAGGTGTAGACCTTGTCGGCCGGCGGGACGAGATAGGAGAGGACGCCCTCGCTGCTCGCGTACCAGCCCGGGGGCAGGTCCGCGAGGGTCAGGTTGGCCCCGCGGGCGCTCGCCAGCTCGCTCGGCCCGTGGCGCACCAGCCAGGCGACCGCCCCGGCGGCGACCGACGCCGTGAGCACCGCCGCGGCGACCACGGCGAGCGCCACGCGCGGACGACCCCGGCGCACCACCGCGCCGTGGGCCCCGACGAGCGCGGCCAGCTCGTCGAACCCGTCGGTCCCGCGACGACGCCAGAGGTAGCGCACCCCCCCGACGGTGGCCGCCAGCCCGACGCGCCCGCCCGCGCGCACGAGCTCCACCTCAGCGAGCTCGCTCCAGGGCGTCTGCCAGGCGATCGGTGGCGCCCCGGCCAGCTGGGTGAGGCCCGCGTCGTCGAACAGGAGGGTCACCGGCTCGGTGGGGCCGTGGGGGACGAAGGGCGGCCGGACGCTCCAGCCGGCGCTCGCGACGGCGCTCACGGGCGCAGCGAGCGCGCCACCTCGCCGGCGGCCTCGGCCGTGCGCGCGAGGTCGGCGTCGCTGTGGGCGAGCGAGGTGAAGAGGATCTCGTAGGCGCCCGGCGCCAGGGCGACGCCGCGCTCGAGCATCCCGTGGAAGAACCGGGGGTAGAGCCCGTTTCCGGCGAGCGCGCGCACCTCGTCGGCGTTGGTCGGGGCGGCGAACTCCTCGGCGGCCAGATAGATCCCGGCTAGGGCGCCCACCGTCGGGACTCGGCAGAAGAGCCCGGCGTCGTTGACGGCGGCCTCGATCGCGCGCGCGAGGCCCTCGACCCGCGTCGCGAGGCCGGCGAGCTCGCCGGCGCCCACCATCGCGAGGACCTGGAGTCCGGCCGCGGTCGCCAGTGGGTTGCCCGAGAGCGTGCCCGCCTGGTAGACGGGGCCCTCGGGTGCGAGGGTGCGCATCGTCGCGCGACGCCCGCCGAAGGCCCCCACCGGCAGCCCGCCGCCGATCACCTTGCCGAAGCACCACAGGTCCGGGGTCACCCCGAAGCGCTCCACGGCCCCGCCCCGGGCGAGGCGGAAGCCGGTGATGACCTCGTCGAAGACGAGCAGGGCGCCGACCCGGTCGCACTCGGCGCGCAAACCCTCGAGGAAGCCCGGGCGGGGGGCGACCAGGTTCATGTTGCAGGCCACGGGCTCGACCAGCACGCAGGCCACCGTCTCGTCCAGGGTGGGGACCTCGTTGTACGGCGCGACCAGGGTGTCGGCGACGGCCCCCGCGGTGACCCCGGCCGAGCCGGGCAGCCCGAGCTGGGCCACCCCGCTGCCCCCGGCGACGAGCAGGGCGTCGGAGTGGCCGTGGTAGCAGCCGTCGAACTTCACGACGCGGTCACGCCCGGTGGCCCCGCGCGCCAGGCGCACCGCGCTCATGACGGCCTCGGTGCCCGACGAGACGAGCCGGACCTGCTCGAGACCGTCGACGGCGCCGGTCATCGCCTCGGCGAGCAGCACCTCACCGGGGGTCGGCGCGCCGAAGGTCGACCCGTCGGCGGCGGCGCGCGCCAGGGCCGCCACCACCTCGGGGTGGGCGTGGCCGACCAGCGACGCGCCGTAGGACTGGACGTAGTCGAGGTAGCGGCGACCCTCGACGTCGAACACGTAGGCCCCCTCGCCGCGCGCGACGGTGTAGGGCACGCCCCCGACCGAGGCGAACGAGCGCACCGGGGAGTCGACGCCGCCGGGGATGACCACGCGCGCCCGCGCGAACCACTCGTCGTTGGTCACGACAGCGTTCCGGCCAGCTCGCGCGCGAAGTAGGTGAGGATGGCGTCGGCGCCGGCCCGGCGCAAGGCGGTGAGCAGCTCGAGCGCGACGGCCGGCCCGTCGATCCAGCCCCGCTCCTCGGCGGCCTTGACCATCGCGTACTCCCCGCTCACCTGGTAGGCGAAGACCGGCACGTCGAGCGCGGCGCGCAGGTCGCTCAGCACGTCGAGGTAGGCGATGCCCGGCTTGACCATGACCATGTCGGCGCCCTGGTCGACGTCGGCGCGCGCCTCGAGCAGCGCCTCGCGACGATTGCGGGGGTCCTGCTGGTAGCCGCGCCGGTCGCCGCCGCCGGCGATCTCGACGGCCACGGCCTCGCGGAAGGGGCCGTAGAGGGCGCTCGCGTACTTCGCGCTGTAGGCGAGGACGGCCACGTCAGCGAAGCCGGCCCCGTCGAGGGCCGAGCGGATCGCGCCGACCTGGCCGTCCATCATGCCGCTCGGGGCGACGACGTGCGCCCCGGCCGCGGCCTGGGCCAAGGCCACGCGCGCGTAGAGCTCGAGGGTGGCGTCGTTGTCGACCGCGCCCGACGCGGTGAGCACCCCGCAGTGGCCGTGGCTCGTGTACTCGTCCAGGCACAGGTCGGCCATCACCACGAGGTCGTCGCCCACGTCGGCGCGCAGTCGCGCCAGGGCCACCTGGACGACGCCCTCGGGGTCCCAGGCCCCCGAGCCGAACTCGTCCTTACGGGCGGGGACCCCGAAGAGGATCACCGCACCGACCCCGGCGCGCGCGAGCGCCTCGACCTCGCGGCGCAGCGAGTCCAGCGTGTGCTGGGAGTGGCCGGGCAAAGAGAGGATGGGCCGGGGCTCGTCGCGGTCTTCGGCGACGAACAGCGGCGCGATCAGCCGGGACGCGGAGAGGTCGGTCTCGGCGACGAGGTCGCGCAGGGCCGCGCTGGCGCGCAGGCGGCGAGGTCGCTGGGCCGGGAACACGGGGCCAGCCTATTGGGCCCCTCCACCACGGTCCCGGCGCGGCGCGAGGGCCGCGAGCGTCGCGGTCGCTCGAGGACCCCAGGCCGCCAGGACCCGAGCGTGGTCCGCCGCGACGGCGGCCCGGGTCGTCTCACCGGGCACCACGACCCAGGCGCCGGGCGCCACGGCGTCGGCCACGACGGCCCAGGCCGAGGGCGCCCCGACCACGACCACGTCGGCCGCCTCCAGGAGAGCGCGCTCGCGCGCCCCGAGGGTGACCGGGACCGTCTCGTAGCACTCGACGACGACCGCCGTGAGCCCGCGCGCACCCAGCGCCTCGACGAGCTCGCGCCGACCGCCCCGGGCGGCCAGCACGAGGACCGGCCCGTCGTCGATCGCCGCGGCCAGGGCGAGGGCGCCGGCGTCGCCGACCACCGCGCACGCCGTGTCGCGGTCCGTGAGGGCCCGGGCGGTCGCCGGGCCGACCGCCGCGACACGCGCCCCCGGGGCGGCCCCGACGTAGCGCGCGGCCCGGGCGCTCGTGACCACGACCCAGCGGTAGGGCCCGTCCCCCGCGGCGGTGGCGTTCACGGTCGCGATCTCCTCGTAGCGGGTCGTGGTGGCCGGGACCTCACTGATCGACCACCCCGTCGGCAGCCACGAACGGGTGGCGTCGTTGCGGCCCTCTTCGCGCGTCAGGACCGCGCGCACTAGCGCACCGCCGTGAACGCCCCGCCGCCGAGGTCGTCGCGCAGGTGGCGCGCGAGGTCGCGACCGAGCGCGACCGGGTCGCTCCCGCGGCGGCTCGCGCGCGCGCTGCGCGCGCCGTCGGCCTCGAGCATGACCCCGGCGACCTCCACGACGTCACCGTCGGAGGTCGCGTACGCGCCGACCGGTACGGCGCAGCCCGCGCCGAGTTCGGCGAGGAAGGACCGCTCGGCGAGCAGCGCCCGGTGGGCCGCGCCGTCGTCGATCCGCGCCAGGGTCTCGCGCGTCGCGTGATCCTCGTCGCGCGCCTCGAGGGCGAGGGCACCCTGGCCCACCTGGGGGACGAACCAGCCCGGGTCGAGGCGTTCGCTCGACGCGGGGCTGACCCCCAAGCGCTCAAGAGCGGCCGCGGCCGCCACCACCGCGTCGACGCCGTCGCGACCGGCCGCCGCGAGGCGGGTCGCCATGTTGCCGCGCAGGCCCACCACCCGAAGGTCCGGGCGACGCTCGAGCAAGAGGGCGCGCCGGCGCGGCGAGCCGGTGGCCACCGTCGCGCCCGGACCGAGTCCCGCCAGGGTCCGTCCGACCAAGACGTCGGCCGGGTCACGCCGCTCGGGCACGCTCGCGAGCACCAGGCCGTCGGGCGACGCGCTGGGCAGGTCCTTCGCGCTGTGGACCGCGACGTCGGCGCGCCCCTCAAGCAGGGCCCGCTGGACCTCGAGGGCGAAGACACCCTGACCACCGATCGCCGCCAGCGCGCTCGTGGCGTCGCGGTCGCCGCTCGTCACCACCTCCACGATCGAACACGTGACCCCGAGCGCCCCGAGTCGGCGGGCGACGGCGTCGGCCTGGGCCAGGGCCAGCGGCGAGCGCCGCGTGGCCAGGCGCAGGCTCATAGGTCGAACAGCGCGCGCACCGCCTCGCCCAGGCGCGTCCCCTGGTCGGTCCCGGCGGACTCCTTCAGCGCGACGGTGGGTCGATGGGCGATCTTGGCCACGACCGAGCGCACCACCGAGGTGACGAGGTCCCGTCCGGCCTCGTCGAGTCCGGCGAGCTCGTGGCCGCGCCGCTCGAGCTCGGTGGCCACGACGTCGTCGAAGTGCTCGCGCAGTTCGCGCACGATCACCGCGGCCCCCCGGGCGCGCTGGTCGTCGAGGAACCGGGCCGCTTCACTGGCCACGATCGTCCGCGCGGCGTCGATCGCGTCGCGCCGGTCGCCGAGGGCCCGGTCGACGCGCTCGCGCAGGTGCGAGATGTCGATGCGCACCACGCCCGCCAGTCCGTCCACCGAGGGGTCGACCGCCCGGGGCAGCCCGAGGTCCACCACGACCACCTCGGGTCGACCGGCGAGGTGCGTGCGCCCCACGAGGGGCGTCGGGGTCTCGACCGCGACCACCACCAGGCGCGCACCCTCGAGCGCGGCGTCGAGCCGCTCGAGACGCTCGACCTCGACCCGGCCGTCGTCGAGGTCGGCGGCCAGGGCCTCGGCGCGCTCGGGCGTGCGATTGACCAGGACGAGCCGCTCGGGCCCGGGCCGGGCGCCGAGCAGCGCCCGGGCGACCCCGGCGCCCATTTGACCGGCACCGACCACCACCGCGCGAGAACCGGCGAGGTCGCCGCCGAGCTCCTCGAGGCCGGCGGTCGCGGCCGCGTGGGCGAAGCTCGTGGTGCCCCGGGCGATCCCCGTCTCGGCCCGGACCCGTCGGCCGGCGGCGATCGCCCGGGTGAACAGCTCGCTCACGACGGGCCCGGCGCTCTGCTCCTCGACGGCGAGCTCCAGGGCCCGGCGCAGTTGACCGAGGATCTCGAACTCGCCGGGCACCACCGAGCGCAGCCCGGCCGCGACCTCGAAGAGGTGGGTCACGACGTCGTGCTCGAAGGCCACGCTCAGCCGATCGGTGAAGGCGGCGACCTCGACCCCGCTGGCCTCCGAGAGGACTTGTGTCGTCTCGTCGATGGCGTCGTGGAAGCGATCGACCACGGCGACGACCTCGGTGCGCAGGCAGGTCGAGACGAAGACGGCCTCGTGCACGTTGCGGTGTGAGGCTAGGGTCCGCAGCACCTTGGGCCACTCCCCCTCGGCCACGGTGACCCGCTCGAGGAGCTCGAGCGACGCGTGCTCGTGATCGATTCCCACTGAGATCAGTGCCACGGTCCCTCCGGCTCTGGATCCATGCTACGAGCCGCGCCGCGGCGAGCCACCGGAGAGGCCCACCGAGTGCAGGACGCCCCCCGCGAGCGGCCCGGTCCCGTGCAGGACGTGGTACATGAGGATCTGCAGCTCGATTGAGAGGTCGACGTAGTGGACGGCCACCCCGAGCGGGACCGAGACCACCTGGGGGGCGAAGTTGAGGATCGCCCGCACCCCGGCCCCCACCAGTCGGTCCGCCACGTCCTGGGCCGAGTCGGCCGGGGTGCAGATCACCCCGAGGGTGGCTGGGCCGGTCAGCGCGTCGAGGGGCTGCACCACGTGGCCGGCGACCGCCTGGCCGACGACGGCCGGGTCGACGTCGTAGAGGGCGCTGAGGCGCGCCCCGCGAATGAGGAAGTTCGACGAGTTGACGAGCGCCCGGCCGAGGTTGCCGACGCCCACCACGATCACGTCGTAGCTCTGGTCGTGACCGAGCGCGTCGGCGATCCGCTCGATCAGTACGGCCACCTCGTAGCCCGAGCCGCGGGTGCCGAACGAGCCCAGCCCCGAGAGGTCCCGGCGCACCGTCGTGGGGGTCACGCCCGCCAGCTCGCCGATCTGACGCGAGTCGATGCGCGTCTCGCCCCGGCGCACGAAGCCCTCGGCGATGCGCTGGTAGACCGGCAGTCGCGAGATCGTCGGCTCCGACAGGCGCCTCAAGCGCACGCGGGTCGCCACGGGCCAACGCTAGTGCAGCGGGTCAGCGTCCCATCTGGCGACTGCGCTCGGCCGCCGAAGCCACCGCCTCTAAGAAGGCCGAGCGCACCGCCCGGCTCTCGAGCACCCGCAGGCCGGCCGCCGTCGTGCCCCCGGGCGAGGTGACCTGGGCCCGGAGCGCCTCGGGCGTCTCGCCGGTCGCCTGCAGGAGGGCCCCGGCCCCGGCGAAGGAGTCGACGACCAGCCGGGTCGCGACCGCGCGCTCGAGTCCCTGGTGGACCCCGGCCTCGATGAGAGCCTCGACCACGAGGAAGAGGTAGGCGGGCATCGGGCCCGAGAGTCCGGTCACCGCGTCGAGGTGGCGCTCGGCGACGCGCACCACGGTGCCCACGGCCCCCATGATCGACTCGGCCCAGTCGAGGTCGGCCGCGCTCACGTGCGCCCCGCCGGCGATGGCGCTGGCCCCCCGGCGCACGAGGACCGGGGTGTTGGGCATGGCGCGCACCACCGCGACCGGCCGTCCGAGGGCCGCCTCGAGGCGCGCGCTCGACAGTCCGGCGACGAGAGAGAGCAGACGCGCAACACCCGTCGCGCCCGCGACGCGCGCCACGGACTCGGCGTAGTCGGGCTTAACGGCGAGCACGACGCCCGTGTCGGCGTCAACGGGCGCCTCTTCGACCCCGGCCAGCACGGCGACGCCGCCGAAGCGCTCGGCGAGCGCCTGGCGGGTCTCGCGGCTGCGCGCGACGAGGGCCATCTCCTCGGGCGCGCACCAGTGCGCCTCGAGCAGGCCGGCCGCTAGGGCTGAGCCCATCTTGCCCGCGCCCAGGACAATCAGTCGATACGCCACGGCCTCAGGCTAGGACCGCGAGGGGCGGCGCCGGAACCAGCTGCCGTGCCCGAGGGCCATCACGGTCGGGTAGAGCTCCTCGACCGAGGCGACCGTCGCCCCCACGAGCTCGTCGAGGCGCTCGATCGTCACCTCGCCGGCCGGCACCTCGCTCACCAGGTAGAGGCCGTCTTCGGGCCCGAGGGCGAGGTGCACCTCACGCAGGGCGCGGTTGCGCACGAGACAGAAGCGGTAGACCTCCTCGAGCCGCTCACCCGGGGCCGGGGCCAGCTCACACTCGAGGTGGACCGTGCGCTGGCGCAGCGAGAGCCAGAGCGTGATGACGTCGCGCTCGGCGCCGCGCAGACGGATCAGCCAGTGGTAGTGACCGGAGCCGTCGGGTTCGTCGCGGTGCTCCACGCCGAGCAGGGTCCCCGGCCACTCGCGCGCCCAGCGCGCGATGGTCGCGTCGAGGCGCTGGGGGGCGTCCTCACCGGCGAGCGGGGCGCGGGTCACCTAGCACGAGACGAGGTCCCCGACGGCGAGGCCCCCGACCAGCTCGGCGAGCGTCGTCGCGGCCCGACGCCAGGTGTAGGCGCGCGCGCGCAGCACCGCCGCGTTCGACAGCGACGTCGTGCGCTCGGGGTCGACGCAGCGCTCCACGACGTCGGCCCAGCGCCCGGGGTCGCGCTCGTCGAGCAGGTAGCCGGTCGCGCCGTCGTCGATCAGGGTCGTGAGCCCGCCCACCGCGCTCGCGACCACCGGGGTCCCGCACGCCGCGGACTCTAGGGCCACCAGGCCGAAGCTCTCGGCGCGCGAGGGCACCAGGGTCACGTCGGCCGCGCGCATCCAGGTCGACAGGAGGTGGTGGGCCTGGGGGGCCACGAAGCGCACCCGGTCGATGACCCCGGCCTCGACGACGCGGTCGTGGAGCCGCTCGAGGGTGACGCGCCCACCCGGCCCCGAGGGCCCGCCGACGATGGCCAGCGCGGCGTCGCGGCCCCGTCGCACGAGCTCGACGAGCGTCTCGAGTGCCAGGTCGGTCCCCTTGAGTTCCTGGAGCCGCCCGGCGTAGAGGAGCCAGGTCCGCCGGTCGTCGAGGCCGAGGGCCCGTCGGGCCTGGCCCCGGTCCCCGGGGGCGAAGAGCGCGTGCTCGACCCCGAGGGGCACCACGTGCACGCGCGCCGGGTCGGCGTGGTAGAGGCCGACGATCTGGTCGGCCTCCACCTCACAGTTGGCGAGCACCGCGTCGGCGCAGGCGATCATCGCCGCCTCGGCCTCGGCCCGCTCGGTCGAGGCCACGTCCAGGGCGCCCGCGGTGACCCGTTCGAGGGTGTGGAAGGTCGCCACCAGCGGGACGCCGAGCTCGTGCTTGAGCCGGTGCCCCGCGAGGCCGCTCAACCAGTAGTTGGCGTGGATGGCGTCGGGCACTCCGGTGCAGCGCAGGGCGGCCGCGACGCCGTCGGCGAACTGGCCCACGTGGGCGGCGAGCGCGTCGCGCTCGAGGGGCCCGGCCGGGCCCGCCGTGACGTGGTGGACGCGCAGTCCCGGCTCCACGACCACGTGGTCGCGCTGACCCGAGGCGTCGCGACGGGTGTAGACGTCGACCTCGTGACCCAGGCGGGCCAGGGCGCTCGCGAGTTCGCGGACATAGACGTTCATCCCCCCGCCGTCGCCGGTGCCCGGCTGGGCGAGCGGCGAGGTGTGGTAGGAGAGCACGGCCAGGCGCGTCACGGGCGCATCCTAATGGCGACCCCGTCGGTCTGATTTAGGGGTTATCCCTCGTGAGGAGCGCTGCGTACCACCACGGGGGCCGGCCGGGACCGGGGGACCACGTAGGCCACGTCCGCCACCTCGAGCGGCCCGAAGTCGCGCGAGTCGGTGGAGGCGGCCTCGTTGTCGCCGCGTACCTCGATGCGCCGGTCTCGCCGGGCGACGCAGCGCTTGAGCAGCCACCGCCTCGGGTCGCGGGGGTCGCGCACCACCACGACGTCGCCCACACGGACCCGGCGCCAGGGCCGAAGGGCGATGAGCCGCTCCCCGGGCTGGTAGGTGGGGGCCATCGACGCGCCCTCGACGACGAGGCGCCGGACCACCCGAACCCGTGCCCGTCCCACGGCCCGCGACGCTATCGCGACCCGTCGCTAACCTGAACACTGACAGTGCGCCCCGAAGGCGCCGACCGAAAGGCAGCCCGATGACCCTCCTCTCCCGTGTCAACGACTGGCTCGACCGCTCGACCCCCCCGCTCGTGGTCCACGCCCACTGTGATCTGCCCTGTGGCGTCTACGACCCGGCCCAGGCCCGCATCGAGGCCCAGTCCGTCAAGGCGATCATGGAGAAGGCCAACGCCTCCAGCGACCCCGACTTCAAGGTGCGCGCGACCCTCATCAAAGAGGAGCGCTGCGAACTGGTGAAGCACCACCTCTGGGTCCTGTGGACCGACTACTTCAAGGTCGACCACCTCAAGGCCTTCCCGAACCTCCACGACCTGTTCTGGATGGCCACCAAGACCGCGGGCGAGGCGAAGAAGACCAACGACGTCACGGTGGCCGACCGCCTGCTCGACGAGATCGACGCGATCGCCGAGATCTTCTGGGCGACCAAGAAGTAGGTCAGTCCCGCACGCGGTGCGCGGCG
>JAKABC010000031.1 GCA_021802025.1 Actinomycetes bacterium | reverse complement strand
GCCTTGGCCGCGCGCGGCGCCTTGGCGGGCTTCGCCTCGGGGGTGGCCTCGCGGCGCAGCCCCTCGGCGTCGGCGCGCCGTCGGATCCGGTCGGCCTGGGCGTCCTCGATGGACGCCGAGGGGCTCGACGCGCCGATGCCCAACGCCGTGGCCAGGCCGAGCAACTCCTTGCTCGTCAGGCCGAGCTCCTTGGCGAGCTCGTGCACTCGTATCTTCTTCGGCGCCAAAACGATCCCTTACTCGTCCCGCTCGCGCGGGCACAGTGTCCTATTCTTCCACAACCTCGGCCGATTCCCCGATGAGTCGGGCCACGGCCGCGACGTCGAGCCCCTCGAGGGGGGCGCGCAGTGCCCGGGACAGGGCCCGCTCACCGAGCCCCTCCGCACAGCCCCGGCAGCACCAGGCCCCCCGTCCCGGTCCGCGGCCGCGGTACCAGGACCCGTCGGCCCGGCGACCCACCCGCACCAGCGCGCGGTCCTCGCGCCGGGTCCGGCACACGACGCAGGTCCGCGTGGGGGCTATGCCTCGCCCTCCACGCTAGGGGCGGGCTCGGCGACGTCGCCCGACTCTTCGGGTCCCCCCGGCTCGCCCGCCACCGCGACCTCGGTCGCGGCCTCCGCCTCGGCCCAGGTCTCGGCGGGGACCTCGTCCTCCTCCTCGTTCTCGGAGCGGATGTCGATCCGCCAGCCCGACAGGCGGGCCGCCAGGCGGGCGTTCTGGCCCTCCTTGCCGATCGCCAGCGAGAGCTGCTGCTCGTGGACGATGACCGTCGCGATGCCCTCCTCCTCGTCGAGTCGCACCTCGCGCACGCGCGCCGGGGCCAGGGCCGCCTGGATGAACTCGACCGGGTCGTCGCTGTAGGGGACCACGTCGATGCGCTCACTGCGCAGCTCGTTGGTGATGTTGCGCACCCGACTGCCCCGGGCCCCGACGCACGCGCCGACCGGGTCGATCATCGGATCGTTCGAGGCGACCGAGATCTTCGTGCGGTGGCCGGGCTCGCGGGCGATGGCCTTGATCTCGACGATGCCGTTGGCGATCTCGGGCACCTCGATCTCGAAGAGCTTCGCCACGAGCGCCGGGTGGGTCCGCGAGACGACGATCTGGGGGCCCTTGTTGGTCTTGCGGACCTCGACGATGTAGACCTTGATCCGCGCGCCGTGCTCGTAGCGCTCGAAGGCGATCTGCTCGGCCTGGGGCAAGAGCGCCTCGACGCGGCCCAGGTCGAGCAGCGTGTAGCGGTTGTCGTTCTGCTGGACGGTGCCCGAGACGATGTCGCCCTCGCGGTTGGCGAACTCCTCGTACATCTGGCGGCGCTGGATGTCGCGGATCAGCTGGAGCAGGACCTGCTTGGCCGTCTGGGCGGCGATGCGCCCGAAGTCGTCGGGGGTGGCGTCCCACTCGCGCACCACGTTGCCGTCGAGGTCGAGTTCGAGGCCCCAGACCTTGATCTCACCCGTCTCGGGGTTGATCTCGACCTCGGCGTCCTCGGCCGAGTCCGGCCGGCGCTTGTACGCCGCGAGCAGGGCGTTGGCGAGCGCGACGAGGAGCTCGCCCTCGTCGATGTTCTGGTCCCGGGCGATCTGGCCCAGGGCCTCGAGGAATTCGAAGTTCGCCATTGCTAGCCTTTCTTGCTCGTCGTCGCGCGGCCGCGGCCCGCCGTCGGCTGGTCGGCCCCCCAGAGGAAGACGGTGCGGGCCCGCTCCACGTCCGCGAGCTCCACCCGGGTCGGCCCGAGCTCGGCGTCGTCGAGCGTCGCACTCGTCGCGTCACTGGCGAGGAGGGTCCCCTCCAGGCGTCGGGTCGGCTGGCCCTCGCGCCGCTCGCGCAGGGTCACCCGCTCGCCGAGCGCCCGGGCGAAGTGCTCGGGGGTGCGCAGTCGTCGCTCGAGCCCGGGGCTCGAGACGTCCAGGGTGTAGCGCCCCTCGATCGGGTCGTTCGCGTCCAGCCACGCCGACACGGCCCGGTTGGCCTCGGTGAGGGCCTCGAGGTCGACCCCGCCGGCGCGGGTGACCACGACGGCCAGGGTGCCCGCGCTGAACTCGGCGTCGTAGAGGTCGAGGCCGAGGGGGGACAGCACGGGGCCGAGTGCCGCCTGCCAGTCCATAGCCACCTCCTCGTCCTCTCGTCGCCCCGGCGCGGACGCTAAAAAGCGCGGGCCCTAGGCCCGCGCTTAAACGAGTCCATACGTCCTGGGCGGACTGTCGCAACGAGACTAGCAGTCGGGGCCGTTTCCCACAACCGCCCCGGCCGGGGCGGGCCGGGTCCTAGTAGGACTTGGCGACCACGCAGACGAGGTCGGCCTCCTCGACGCCCTCGGGCACCGAGCCGTCGGCGCGCTGCAGGCAGCGCACCGTGATGGACGCCTCGCGCAGGCGGGCCTCGCCCTCGCCATCGACGAGCGACCAGGCCAGGCGGGCGAAGCCCTCCTGGGCGGCCTCGGCGGCCTCGTCCACGCTGGACACCTCGACGGTGCGCTCGTCGCGGAAGCGGCGCGCCCGCTCGTAGAGCGTGCGCTGGACCTCCTCGAGCAGCGCGACGACCCGGGTCGACACCTCGCCCAAAGCGACCGACTCCTTCGCCCCGCTGTCGCGCCGCACCAGGGTGGCCTGGCCGGCCTCGAGGTCACGCGGGCCGACCTCGACGCGCACGGGCACCCCCTTGATCTCCCAGTCGGTGACGCGCCGACCGAAGCTCGCGCGACCGCGGTCGAGCTCGACGCGCACGCCCGCGCCCGCGAGGTCCTGGCCCAGGCGAGCGGCCGCCTCGAGCAGGGTCGCGTCGTCGCGCACGCACAGCACCACCGCCTGGATGGGCGCGAGCCGGGGCGGCACGACGAGGCCGTTCTCGTCGCCGTGCATCATCACGAGCCCCCCGACCAGCCGGGTCGAGGCGCCCCAGGAGGTGGTGAAGCACAGGTCGGAGCCCCCGGCCTCGGTCTGGAAGACGATGTCGAAGGCCCGCGCGAAGTTCTGGCCGAGCTCGTGGGTCGTGACCATCTGGAGGGCTTTGCCGTCGCGCATCATGCCCTCGCCGGTGAGCGAGTTGACGGCCCCGGCGAAGCGCTCGCTCGGGGGCTTGATCCCGAGGAAGGTCGGCGCGGCCATCACCTCGCGCAGGAACTCGTCGTAGACGTCGTGGTGGATCGTGAGGGCGTAGGCGTGGGCGTCGTCGTAGCTGGCGTGAGCGGTGTGGCCCTCCTGCCAGAGGAACTCGGTGCTGCGCAGGAAGAGGCGCGGACGCAGCTCCCAGCGCACGACGTTGGCCCACTGGTTGAGGGCGAGCGGGAGGTCCCGGTAGCTCTGGACCCACTTGGCCATGAACTCCCCGATCACCGTCTCGCTGGTGGGGCGCACCACGATCGGCTCGGCGAGGTCCTCGCCGCCGGCGTGGGTCACGACCGCGAGCTCGGGGCTGAACCCCTCGACGTGCTCGGCCTCACGCGCGAAGTAGGACTCGGGGATGAAGATCGGGAAGTAGGCGTTCTTCGCGCCGGCGCGCTTGATGCGCCAGTCCATCTCGGCCTGCATCCGCTCCCAGATCGCGTAGCCGTAGGGGCGGATGACCATCGTGCCGCGCACCGGACCGTTGTCGGCCATCTCGGCCTTGGCGACGACGTCTTGGTACCAGCGAGGGAAGTCCTCGTCGGGCGGTGTCAGGGCGCTCGCGGCCACGTCCCTCCTCTAGCGGGTTCGCCCGAGGCTAGTCGTGTTCGACGCGAGCCCGGATCTTCTCGATGCGCGCACCGGCCCGGTTGGCGTCGGCGCCCTTGGCGTCGAGCAGGTCGGCCCGATCGGCCGCGGCGGCGGCCTCGGCCCCCTCGTCGCGCGCGGCCAGGCGCGCCTCGACGCCCTCGTCGGCGATGCGGCGCGCCTCGTCCACGAGCGCCTCGACCATCTCGTCCTCGGGGACGACGCGCACGATCTGGCCCTTGATGAAGAGGTGACCGCGGTGCTTGCCCGCCGCGATGCCGAGGTCGGCGTGGCGGGCCTCGCCCGGTCCGTTCACCACGCAGCCCATCACCGCCACCTGCAGCGGGAGGTGGAGCTCGTCGAGGGCCGCCTGGGCCTGGGTGGCCACGGCGATCACGTCGATCTCGGCCCGTCCACAACTCGGACAGGCGATCAGGTCGAGACCCTTGCGCTCGCGCAGGCCCAACGACTCCAGGAGCTGGCGGCCGGCGCGGGCCTCTTCGACCGGGTCGGCGGTGAGCGAGTAGCGCAGGGTGTCGCCGATGCCCTCGGCGAGCAGGGTGGCGATCCCGGCGGTCGCCTTGAGCAGGCCCCCCGGGAGGGGCCCCGCCTCGGTCACCCCGAGGTGCAAGGGGTGGTCGAAGGTCTCCGAGGCCAGCCGGTAGGCGGCGATCATCGTGGCGACCGAGGAGGCCTTGACCGAGATCTTGACGTCCTCGAAGCCGACCTCGTCGAAGTAGGCGAGCTCGAGCCGGGCCGACTCGACCAGGGCCTCGGGGGTGGCCCCGCCGAAGCGCTCGTAGATCTGCGGGTGCAGCGAGCCGGCGTTCACCCCGATGCGGATCGGCACGCCGCGGTCCTTGGCCTCGCGCGCGACGAGCTTGATCTCCTCGGGCTTGCGCAGGTTGCCCGGGTTGAGCCGCAGCCCGTGCACGCCGGCCTCGAGGGCCGCCAGGGCCATCTCGACGTGGAAGTGGATGTCCGCGACGATCGGCACCGGGGAGCGCGGCACGATCTGGGCCAGCCCCTCGGCGGCGCCGCGATCGTTGCAGGTGCAGCGCACGATGTCCGCGCCGTTGGCCGCCAGCGCGTAGACCTGGCTGAGGGTCCCTTCGACGTCGGCGGTCTTGGTCGTGGTCATCGACTGGACCGAGATCGGGGCCCCGCCCCCGACGGCCACCGAGCCGACGTGGATCTGGCGGGTCGGCCGACGCGGGCTGAGGGGGCTGGCGGTGACGTCCACGTCCCCATTCTGCCGTGGCCGGCGCGGAGTCGGTCGCCCTAGCCGAAGGGGTTGGCGATGGGGTGGACGATGTCGAGGTACAGCGTCGCCGCGAACAGGACCCCCAGCACCGCCACGAAGGCGTAGATCACCGGCAGGAGCCGATTCACGTCGGCGTGGTAGGGCCGACCCCGGCGCGAGCGGAGCCGTTCGTAGGTGGCGATCGCGATGTAGCCGCCGTCCAGGGGCAGCATCGGGAAGAGGTTGAAGACCCCCACGAAGACGTTCACCGCCATCAAGATCGTGAGCAGCGTGCCCACCCCGTAGCGGGCCCCCTGGACGGCGATGCGCACCACCCCGACGATCGACTCGGGCCGGTTGAGCTGGTTCTGACGGTTCTGGGCCGCCGAGGACGAGGTGACCTGGTGGTAGAGGCTCGCGAACTCGTGCGGGGTGAACACGTGGGCCAGCCCCTTGACCGAGGCCACGACGATCGAGCCGAGCTCGCCGGCGGCGCGCGGAACGGCTCCGAGGATCGAGTCGCGCACGCTGAGTGCACCCACCTCGATCCCGAGGAAGCCCTCCGGCCGGGACGAGGTGTCGAGCGGCTGGCCGTTCACCTCGACGTGCTGGCCGTTGACCGGGGTGGCGTGCAGGGTGAGACGCGTACCGGCGCGCTCGACCACCAGGGTGAGGGGCACCCCGACGCTGCGGTGGATCAGTCGCGCGAGGGTGGTGGCGCTGGTGATCGACCGACCGTCGACCGCCACGATCCGATCCCCCACCTTGAGCCCGGCCCGCTGGGCCGGGGTCTCGCGCTGACCCTGGAAGGTGCTGAGGGCGGTCACCCCCACGTGACTGGCCGAGGGGACCCCGATGAAGGCGAGTGACGCCCAGGCGATCACCAGCGCCAAGACGCCGTGCATGAGCGAGCCCGCGGCCGCGAACAGCACCCGCTTGGGGTAGGAGGACTGGCGATACGTGCGCGGCTCGATCGAGGGGTCGACCGGGTCGCTCCAGGTCATGCCGGGGACCTTGACGAAACCGCCCAGCGGGAGGGCCCGCACGCCGTAGCGCGTCTCGCCGACCGTCGTCGACCAGACGATCGGCCCGAAGCCCACGAAGAAGTCCGTCACGAGCAGGCCGGCCCGCTTGGCCGTGATGTAGTGGCCGAACTCGTGGAACATGACCATGAACAGCACGGCCAGGATCACCACGGGCAGGGCCCAGCCGACGCTCACCACCAGCAGGACCACCACCGCGACGACGATGGCGCCGAAGACGAGTGGTGAGACGCGATCCTCGGTGGGCGCCGCGCGCGGCGCCGCGGGGGCCGGCGAGGTCATCCGGGGAGGCTAGCGGCCGCCGCGGCGCGCGCGGCCGCGTCGTGGCCGAGCAGCTCCTCGAGGGAGGTGAGCGGTCCCGCCGGACAGCGATCCATGGCCGCGGCCACGACGGGCACGATGTCGACCCACGCGAGCCGACCGGCGAGGAAGGCCTCGACGGCGACCTCGTTGGCCGCGTTCAGCCACGCCGGGGCGACCCCGCCGCGCCGGCCCGCGTCGTAGGCCAGGTCGAGGGCCGGGAAGGCGGCCCGATCGGGCGCCTCGAAACTCAACGTGAGACCCGCGGCGAAGTCGATCGCGCCGAAGGCGTGGTCGAGCCGCTCCGGAGCGCCCAGGCAGTAGGCGATCGCCAGGCGCATGTCGGGCCGCGAGAGCTGGGCCAGGACCGACCCGTCGACGAACTCGACCATCGAGTGCACGATCGACTGGGGGTTGATCACCACGTCGATGCGCTCGATCCCCACCCCGAACAACGCGCTCGCCTCGAGGACCTCGAGACCCTTGTTCATGAGCGTGGAGGAGTCGACGGTGATCTTCTCGCCCATGCGCCAGGTCGGGTGATCCAGTGCCTCGGCGCGGGTGACCCCCGCCAGGCTCGCGCGATCGCGATCGCGGAACGGTCCGCCCGAGCCGGTGATGATCAGGCGGCGCACGTCGGGGTGGCCCGGGGCCGCCGCGACGCCGCCGAGACACTGATGGATCGCGCAGTGCTCGGAGTCGACCGGCCAGAGCTCGGCGCCCGGGGTCGAGCGGACCGCCTCGACGAGGGGGGCCGCCGCCACGAGGGACTCCTTGTTCGCGAGCGCCAGCCGCTTGCCGGCCCGCAGGGCCCCCAGGGTGACCGGCAGCCCCGCGAATCCGAGCACCGCGTTCACCACCACGTCGGCCGAGCCGGCCAGCGCCTCGAGGCCGGCGTCACCGACCACGACCTCGACCGACGCGTCCACCAGCGCGGCCAGGCGAGCGCGGTGCGCGTCGGTGCGCACCCCGATTCGGGTCACGCCGAACTCCTTGGCGATCTCGGCGAGGCGCTCGAGGCGCTCGCCGCCGGCGATAGCCACGAGCTCGAAGCGCTCGGGCTCGAGGCGCATCACGTCGAGGGTCTGCTCGCCGATCGACCCGGTCGCCCCGAGCAGGGCCACGCTGCGGCGCGCGTCGGGCATCAGTGCATCGACAGGACGTGCAACAGGTAGTACGTCGTCGGCAGGGCGAAGAGCAGGCCGTCGATCCGGTCGAGCAGTCCCCCGTGGCCCGGGAGGAGCCGACCGAGGTCCTTGACACCGAGGGTGCGCTTGACCATCGACTCGAAGAGGTCACCGAGCGGGGTCACGATGGACAAGACGACCGCGAACTCGACGCCGCGCGTGAGGGTCCACGGTGAGACCAGCGGGACGATGATCGCCCCGAAGACGAGGGCCAGCACGGTCCCCCCGATGAGCCCCTCCACGGTCTTGTTCGGCGAGAGCCGGGCGCTGAGGGGGTGCTTGCCGAGCCACCGACCCGTGAACAGGGCTCCGGTGTCGTTACCGATCACGATCACCACGGCGCCGAAGAGGTAGGCCAGACCGTGGCGGTCGGCGAAGGTGGTCGGCGAGAGCAGGGCCACGGCGTACGCACCGAACACGCCCACCCAGGCGTAGACGAAGACGGTCACCCCGAGGCCGTCGAGCACGTCGATCGTGCGCTCGGCCGAGATGTACCAGACGAAGCCCAACACGACCAGGAGCACGCTCACCGGGCCGACGGCCACGAGCCCCTTGTTGTAGACCGCGACCCCCAGGGTCACCACCGCGACCAGGCCGAGCACGGTCGCGGGGTGGGCCCCGACCGAGCGGAAGCCGGCGAAGGCCTCGCCGCTGGCCACGGCCAGCACCACGAGCACGAGCGCCGTCAGCGGCAGCGGACCGGCGACGAAGAAGGCGAAGACGACGACCGCGAGCAGCACCCCGGTCAGGACCGCGCGAGCCACCGAGCTCGTCGCCGGGGCCTGGCGCACGGCCCGGCCGGCCAGTGGGTTGGCGCTCGGACGGCGCCGGGTCCGCCCCACGGGGCCGGTCCCGGACTCGGGGTGGGTCGGCTCGGGGCGGGCCGGCTCGACCCACTCGGGCTCCGCGGGCTCCTCGGGCGCGCCCCGCTCGTCCTCGACGTCGAACTCCCAGGGGCGCGCCGTCTCGGGCCGCTCGGTGCCGGCCAGCATCGAGGTGTCGAACTGCTCCTCGTGGGCCACCCAGTCGGCCTCGCCCTCACGCCAGGCCGGCGCCGGGATCGTCGACCAGGGGTCGTCGCCGGTCGCGGCCTCGCGGGCCACCACGATCGGCACCTGGCCGGTGGGCGCCTCGGTCCAGTGGGGCAGCAGCGTCGCCGGGTCGATCGTCGGCAGGTCGTCGACGAGGTCGCCGGCCGGGGTCGCCCCCGTGATCGTCACGCGGGGCTCGTCGGTCCCCGACGCGGGGAACTCGCCGGTCGGCTCGTCCATCGGCCCTCCGTCAGACCTCAAGGAGCTCTTGCTCCTTGTGCGTGAGGAGCGCGTCGACCGCGGCCACCCCATCCTGGGTGATCTTCTCGAGGACTTTCTCCACGCGCTCGAGCTCGTCGCTCGAGATCTCGTTCTCCTTCTCGAGGCCCTCGAGCTCCTGGCGGGCGTGGCGGCGCACACCGCGGATCGCCACGCGACCCTCTTCGGCGCGCTGCTTGACCAGCTTGACGAACTCCCGGCGGCGCTCCTCGGTCAAGACCGGGAACGACAGGCGGATCACCTGGCCGTCGTTGCTCGGGGTGAGACCGAGGTCGGCGCTGGAGATGGCCTTCTCGATCGCGTTGATCGACCCCTTGTCGAACGGCGACACCACGAGCAGGCGGGGCTCGGGCACCGAGAAGTTGGCCAGCTGCTTGAGCGGCGTCTCGGTCCCGTAGTAGTCGACGAGCACCCCCTCGACGAGCGCCGACGAGGCCCGCCCGGTGCGCACCGTGGCGAACTCGGCGCGCACGTGATCGAGCGCCTTGGCCATGCGCTCGCGCGTGTCCGCGAGCACCATCTCCACGAGGTCGCTCTCCATTACCTCACCAGCGTACCGACGGGCGCCCCGTCGAGGGCTCGTCCGAGGTTCCCCGGGGCCATCAGGTCGAAGACGCGGATCGGCAGGTGGTTGTCCTTGCAGAAGGTGATCGCGGTCATGTCCATCACCCGCAGGTCACGGGCGATCACCTCGTCGAAGGAGAGTTCGTCGAAGCGCACGGCGCCGTCGTGCGCCCGCGGATCGACGTCGTAGACGCCGTCGACCCCCCCGTGGGTGCCCTTCAAGACGACGTCGGCCTCGATCTCGGCCGCGCGCTGGGCGGCCGGGGTGTCGGTCGTGAAGTAGGGATTGCCCATGCCGGCCGCGAAGATCACGACGCGGCCCTTCTCGAGGTGGCGCACGGCGCGCCGACGGATGTAGGGCTCGGCGACCTGGTCCATCGAGAGCGCGGTCATCACCCGCGTCGGGCGCCCGTGGCTCTCGATCGCGTCCTGGAGGGCGAGCGCGTTGATGACCGTGCCGAGCATGCCCATGATGTCCGACGAGGCCCGGTTCATCCCGGCCATCGCCCCGGTCGCCCCGCGCCAGATGTTGCCCCCGCCGACCACCACGGCCAGCTCGAGGCCACCGCGGCCCATCGCCGCGGCGATCTCGCGCGCTAAGAAGTCGACCGTCGTCGCGTCGATCGTCTCGTCGCTGGCGGCCGACGCCAGGGCCTCGCCCGAGAGCTTCAAGACGACCCGGCGCACGGCTAGGCGCCGATGACGACCTGGGCGAACGCGCGCACCCGCGCGCCGCCGAGGAACTGGGCCACCGTCTCCTTCTCGTCCTTCACGTAGGGCTGCTCGGGCAGGACCCGCTCTTTGTACCAGGCGTTGAGACGGCCCTCGACGATCTTGGGTACGGCCGCCTCGGGCTTGCCCTCGTTGCGGGTGATCTCTTCGATCGTGTGCCGTTCGGCCTCGACGTCGGCGGCCGGCACCTCCTCGCGGGTCAGGTACAGCGGGCGGGCGAAGGCGATGTGCACCGCCAGCTCGTGGGCCGTCTCCTCGGTGGCGCCGGCCACCACCACGGCGACCGCGTTCACCCCGCGGCCGGACTGCTGGTGGAGGTAGGTGTCGACCACCTCGCCGGCGCCGGCCTCGAGCCGGACGACCCGGCCGATCGAGATGTTCTCCTTGAGCGTGGTGAGGAGCCGCTCGAAGTCCTCGCGGAACTCCTCCACGGACCCTTCGCCGGCCTCGCAGACGCGCGCGGCGATCTGGTCGGCCAGCGCGACGAACTCCTCGGACTTCGCGACGAAGTCGGTCTCACAGCGCAGCTCGACGATGCTGGCGACGGCGCCGTCGCGCACGACCGCGACGCACCCCTCACTCGCCTCCCGGTCGGCCCGCTTGGCCGCCGAGGCGAGACCCTGGACGCGCAGCCACTGCGTGGCGGCGTCCATGTCGCCCCCGTTCTCCTCCAGGGCCCGCTTCGCGTCCATCATGCCGACGCCGGTCGCCTGACGCAGCGCCTGCACGTCCTTCGCGGTGATCGTCACCTTGCTCTCTCCTTGTGGGTGTCGGGTTCAGGCGCCCGTCGAGGCGGTCGCGGGCGCGACGGCGGGACGGTTGTGTCGGATGTAGCGACCCTCGACGACCGCCTCGGCCACCAGCTTGCACATCAGCGCGCCGGCGCGGATGGCGTCGTCGTTGCCCGGGATCACGTAGTCGATCAGATCGGGGTCGCAGTTCGTGTCGACGACCGCGACGACGGGCAGGCCGAGCTTGCGCGCCTCGGTCACCGCGATGTGCTCCTTCTTCGTGTCGATCACGAAGACGGCGTCGGGCACGCGCTCCAGCGAGGCGATACCGGCCAGGTTGCGGTCGAGCTTCTCGAGCTCGCGCGAGTGGCGCAGCGCCTCGCGCTTGGGCATGTTGGCGAAGTCGCCGGCCCGCTCCATCTGACGCAGCTCGACCAGGCGACGCACGCGGCCGTGGACCGTCGAGAAGTTCGTCAGCATCCCCCCCAGCCAGCGCTGGTTCACGAACGGCATCCCGCAGGCCGCGGCGTAGTCGGCCACCGGCCCCTGGGTCTGCTTCTTCGTGCCGACGAACAAGATGGTGCCGCCCCCGGCGACCAGGTCGCGCACGAAGGCGTAGGAGGTCTCGATGCCCGCGAGAGTCTTGCGCAGGTCGATGAGGTAGATGCCGTTGCGCTCGCCGAGGATGTAGCGGCGCATCTTGGGGTTCCAGCGCCGGGTCTGGTGCCCGAAGTGCACGCCGGCGTCGAGGAGATCCTGCAGGGTGACCAGGGCCACGTCGATTGTCCTTCCGTTCGGTTGCTCACGCCCCGTGAAGCACCGCGAACGGCGACCGTACGAATCCACGGGGACTGCTCAGTGCCCGCCCACGGTGGGAGAGCCTGTCCATAGTAGTCGACCGGCCGGGTCAACCCCTCGGGTGGGTGCGGCGGTGCACGTTCTGCAGTCGCGACTTCGAGACGTGGGTGTACACCTGGGTCGTCGTCAGACTGGCGTGGCCCAAAAGCTCTTGGACCACCCGCAGGTCGGCCCCGCCCTCGAGCAGGTGGGTCGCGTAGGTGTGGCGCAGCGCGTGGGGGTGGAGGTGGCCCCCCGGGGCCCGTCGCTCCAGGATCCGGCGCACGTCGCGCGGCCCGAGGCGGCGCCCCCGACGGTTGAGGAAGAGCGCCGCGTCGGGCGAGTCGGGGCGGGCCACCTCCTCGCGCCCGTCCTCCAGCCAGGCGCGCACCGCGGCGAGCCCCCGTGGGTGCAGCGGGACGATCCGCTCCTTGTCGCCCTTGCCCCGGACCCGCAGGAGTCCCTGGGTGAAGTCGACGCTCGTGCGCTCGAGGCCGCAGAGCTCACCCACGCGCAGGCCGGCCCCGTAGAGGACCTCGCACACCGCCCGGTCGAGCTGGGCCCACTCGTCGTCGCCCCAGTCCTCGTCGAGCAGCGCGTCGAGCTGCTCGCGGGTCGCCAGGTTGGGCAGACGCGACGCGGGCTTAGGGGCGCTGAGGCGGGCGGCCGGGCTCTGGGCGACGGGGCCGCGCTCCACCAGCCAGTCGAAGTAGGCGCGCAGGCCGGCCCGGCGTCGGCGCAAGGTGGCGCGCTCGTCCCCGCGCTCGGTGAGGGCGGCGAGGTAGCGGCGCAGGTGGGCGGTCGTGACGGCCTCGGGACCCTCGAGGCCGAGGTCGGTGGCAAAGCGCGCGAAGTCGGCCACGTCACCGAGGTAGGCGCGCCGGGTGTTCGCCGAGCGCTCGCGGGCGCGCAGCGTCGCGTCGAAACCCTCGAGACGCCAGGAGGGAGGCGTCGTGGAGCCGGCGCGCGCCATGGGTCCGAGGGTAGTCGGGACCGGTGCGCCCGAGGCGGTTCAGTAGTGTTCTCCCGGGGAGGAGAGCGGTGACGCGCATACTCATCGTCGAAGACGACGACCACATCCGTAGCGCCCTGACCCTCATGTTCGAGGGTGAGGCGTTCGCGGTGGACGAGGCCCCCACGGGCGAACTGGGCGTGGCCCTGTTCGACCGGATGGCCGCCGACCTGGCGATCGTGGACCTCATGCTGCCGGGGATGAGCGGCTTTGACACGTGCCGGGCGCTGCGCGAGCGCAGCGAGCTGCCGATCGTGATCGTCTCGGCCCGCGACGACACCGCCGACGTCGTGCTGGGGCTGGAGTCGGGCGCCGACGACTACGTGACCAAGCCCTTCGTGCCCGAAGAGCTGCTCGCGCGCGTGCGCGCCCACCTGCGCCGGCGACCCGACGGCCAGGCCAACGCCTTCACCCTGGGCGACCTGCGCGTCGAGCCCGACCGCGGCACCGTCACCGATCGAGACGGCCACGAGCTCCACCTCACCTCCACCGAGTTC
>JAKABC010000030.1 GCA_021802025.1 Actinomycetes bacterium | reverse complement strand
CCTCGCGGTGAGCCTCACGCCCCTCGCGGCCGCGTCGGCTTCCTCGACCACCACCACCACGCAGCCCTCGGGGAGCGCCACGACGACGACGGGGCCCGTGCGCACCTACCTCGGGCCCGACGGCGTCGTCTCCTCGGCCATCGTGGCCGAGAACAAGCGACCCGGGACCACGTCGTGGCGCATCGGGCCGAACACCTCGGTCACGGCGATTCAGGGTTTCGCCGACACGACCTACGCGGCGCCGGGCCAGCAGGTCACCCTCAGGATCACGACGGACCTCCCTCGGTACCGGGTCGTCGCGTACCGCATGGGCTACTACCAGGGTCGAGGCGCCCGGGAGGTCTGGAACTCGGGCGTGCTCGACGGGCAGCGCCAACCGGCGTGTCCCGTCGACCCATCGACCAACATGGTCAGTTGCGCCAATTGGACGCCGTCACTGACCTTCACCATCACCTCGGCGTTCGTGCCCGGTGACTACCTCTTGAAGCTCGTCGCCGGCCCGCGCGCCGCGAGCTACATCCCACTGACGATCTGGGATCCCCAGAGCCGGGCCACCTACGTCATCATGAACCGCTCGCTGGTCGAGCAGGGCTGGAACACCTACGGCGGCTACTCCTACTACGCCGGGGTCGGGCCGTGCATCCTGGACACCAGCTCCTACCCGCCGTGCAACCGGGCCCGCGTGGTCTCCTTCGATCGCCCCTACGACACCGGGGCGGGCTCGTCGGACTTCCTCACCAACGAGTACCCCCTCGTACGTCTGGCTGAGAAGGAGGGGCTCGACGTCACCTACATCACCGACATCACCCTCGACGAGCACCCGACCCTCCTGCTCGCCCACAAGGCGTTGCTCACCCTCGACCACGACGAGACCTGGACCTACCAGGAGCGTCTCGCCGTCGAGCGCGCCACCGCCCACGGTGTCAACGTCGTCTACTTCGGTGCCGCGGCGATGGTGCGCCACGCCCGTCTCGAGCCCTCGGCGCTCGGCCCCGATCGCCAGGAGGTCGACTACCGCAACGCCTTCGAGGACCCGCTCTTCGGCCACGGCCCCCCCCTGCAGGTGACCGGCAACACCTGGGAGGACCCGCCGGCCGACTGGTCGCCGGTGCCCCAGATCGGTGAGGAGTACGTGGGCTACCTAGCCCCAGGGGCGAGTGCGCCGATGGTCGTCACCGACGCCGGCTCGTGGCTCTACCGCGGGACGGGCCTGCACAACGGCTCGACGATTCCCGGGGTCATCGCCTCGGATATCGACCGGGTGATCCCCTCCGCGGCCAACCCGGTCAACCTCGAGGTCCTCTCGCACTCGCCGATCCCGATCTCGAGCGGGACCTTCAGCTCGACGACCTGGGCCGGCTACACCTACGCCGACTTCGTCTACTTCACCGACCCCCACAGCCTGGCCGGGGTCGTCGACACCGGCAACAACGTCTGGATCGGCGATCTGCGACCCTGCCCGCGCAGCGACCCGGGCTGTCCCACGCCCCTTATGACCACCATGACCAACAACATCCTGCGCCTGGTCGGTCGGGGCCCGGCCGGGCGCTACGAGCCGTCGCGCAACAACCTGGCCACCGTTGCGCCCGCGGGCTCGTGACGCCGCGTAGGCCTCGGTAGTCTGAGAGAGGACCATGACCGACACCACGAACCGACCCGAGCCCGAGGACTTCAACCGTCAGGTGATCGAGGCCCTGCGCGCGGCCGGGGGGGTCCTATCCGAGGGACCCTTCGCCGGCGCCCCCCTGCTCGTCCTCCACACCACGGGCCGACGTTCCGGACGGACCTACGAGAATCCGATGATGTACCTCGAGCTCGACGGGCGCGTCTTCGTCTTCGCCTCGCGAGCGGGTCACGACGAGCACCCCGACTGGTATTTGAACCTCGTCGCCCAGCCCGCGGTCACCGTCGAGCGCGGCGGTGAGACCTATCGCGCACGAGCCGTCGTGCTCGACGAGGACGAGCGGGCGCGCGTCTACGCCCTCCAGAGTGACGCCTTCCCCCAGTTCGCCGAGTACCAGCGCCAGACGTCCCGCGTGATTCCGGTGGTCGAGCTGGTCCGCGCCGACTGACCGGCCGTGGGCGTCGCCGACGAGCTCGCCCGGCTCATCGCCGAGCGCGACGCGGGTGAGCTGTCCGACGAGGAGTTCGAGGCGGCCAAGGCCGACGTGCTCGCCCACCCCGAGCGGGCGCGCGTCGAGCCCGAGGTCGACGAGGTCGAGCCCCTCTCGGCGCAGCGGCGTCGCAACCGACGCCGCGCGCTGCTCGCGGCCGCCCTGATCGTCCTCGTCCTCGTGGGCTGGGTCGTGGTGAGCGAGGCCACGATCGGCGGAGCGCGCCTGGAGGTGCGCGTGACGTCGCTGACGACGAACGGCGACGTCGTCGCCGTCCAGGCCACGGTCACCAACGTGGGTGGGCGCGCTAGCCAGGGCCTCTGCAAGGTCTGGGTCACTCTGCCCCACCCCGGCGGGGGGACTCGTTTCGTCTCACCGCGGGCTACCCTCACGAACTCCCCGATACCTCCGGGGGGACGCCTCTCGGGCCTGGTCGAGATCCTCGTGACCGCCGACGTCGCCCGTCACGTCACCATGCGCGACGTAGCCGTCGCGTGTCGCTAGTCCCGCGCCATCTGCGTGACCACTCTCGACTCTCGCGGTCGCCCCCTGCCGGTGCGGCCACGTCGCCCCGTAGGCTGGCGAGGTGGTCGCACGCGACCCCGTCGTGGTACCGGACTCGCGCTACCTCGCGCTCCAGCCGCCGCCGGATGTCTCCGACGCGCTCGCGAGGGTCATGGCGAGTCTCGGGACGCCCGACGCACTGCCCCACGTCACGGTGGTCGCCCCGCCCGAGATCCCTCGTGCGGGACCGTGGCTCGACGCGGTGCGCGCGGTGGCGCGCGCCACCACCCCCTTCCCCCTACGCCTGGGGGCGGTGGCCTCGTTCGACGAGCGCGTGCGCTATCTCCGCGTCGAGGGCGAGGGCGTCGACGCACTGCGCGCCGCGCTCGAGGTGGCCCTCGGACTCGCCCCACGCTCGCGACCTTTCGTCCCCCACCTCACCCTGGTGGTGGCTCGTCGCGGGACGCTGCCCACCGTCGACCTCGCGGCGATTCCCGAGTCCGTGCGCCGGCCCTTCGTCGCCACCGCCCTCGGACTCTTCGAGCGACCCCAGGGGCCGGCGCCCTACGCCCGGACACGGACTTTTGCGTTCGCCGCCCAGCGGTGATCGCGACGTGCTAGGCCAGTGGGCGTGTCGGCGTCTCTCGTCACGCGCCATCGCACGGGCCCCTCGTGGGACCCGGCGCGCCCGATGGAGACGCAGTCCGGCTGGTCGAGCACGCGCGCCATGGACGATCTGGTGGCGCGCGGCACCATCGTCCTCGGCGGTCCCGTCGGCGACGGCGAGCGGGTGGTGCTGGTCTGTGAGGCGGCCTCCACGGAGGCGCTCACCGACGCGCTCGCCGACGACCCCTGGACCGACAGCCACCTGATCGACGTGGTCGAGCCCCTCTGCCTTCGCCTCGACGCGCGACGCCCGTGAGGGGACCGCGCGAGGCCGGCGTCTCGGTCGTCTCCGCCCTCGCGGGGGTCGTCATCGTGCTGGTCTTGGGCTCGCTCGTCCTCTCTCAGACCATCGGCGGCGGTCCGACGGCCCCCGCGCGGTCGGACGCGCGCCCCCACGGCTCCACCGTGACGACGGCCGCCCCGACCCTCGCGAACGTGCCCCCGGCGGCGGCGCGGGCGGCGTGTCTGGCCGACGTCGCGACGATCGAGTCGGCCGCCGCCGCCTACGAGACCCTCCACGGTGCTCCCCCGCCGAGTGGGACGGACTGGGCCACGGGACCGGGAGGGCCACTGTCCGGCCAGCGCTGGCCCACCGGCGACGGGTACTTCACCCTGGTGTGGTCCGGGGGAAGCGTCGGGGTGCGGGCGACCCGAGGACCCCGGGCCCACGAGACCGTCGACGGCGTGGCCGGCTGCGCCGGCCTCTGATCAGCGCGGGACGATCGTCACCCGCTCGGTGTTCGAGAGCAGCTCGACCCATGTCTGGCCCGGGGCGAGCTTGATCACCTGGCCCCGGTCGTTGGTGAAGACCGTGCGGTGATACAGGTTCGAGCGCGACCAGCGGCCGTGTTGGACGACCCCACCGGTGAAGACCTCAGCCGGGCCCGAGCCGATGAGCTGGGCGTAGGAGTCGATGACCCCCACACCACCGACGTAGTTGACGGACATGACGATCACGTTCTTCGGGGCGATCTGCACGCCGTTGGCCGACTTCTCGAGGGAGCCAAAGAGCGAGCGATCCCAGCGACGCGTCGAGGGGTTCCAGGTGTAGGTGACGGCGTAGCCGGCCTCGAAGCCCACCGTGAAGGAGCGCACCTTCGGTCCGTGGGCGAACTGGCCGGGGGCGAGATACGAGAACAGCGGCCGGGTCGGACGGGGCACGCCGTCTTTTTTCATGAGGAGCTCGGCGTTGGCGAAGAGGTTGTGGGGCGCCGGCCGTGACGGGTCGCGGAACATCGCCGCGCCGCTGTTCGCCTCGTCGTAGAGCTTGACCGGGGCCGTGGCGATGCTGCGCAGGGCGTACTGGGCTCCTCCGCTGAAGGCGAAGATCCCCCCGATGGGAAAGACGATCTCGCGATCGGTGCGCCGCACCGAGCGCACCGGGCCGACGACGGTCGGCAGGTGGGAGTCGAAGATCGCGGCCAGTCGCGTGATCCCGCCTTCGACGATCTCCTCGTAGACGACGTCGGCGTCCTCGACGCCGTACTGGGGCATGGCCTGGGGGGTGTTGTCGATCTTGATCGTGAGGGCCGAACGGTGCTCGGTGAGGTGGCGGGGGTCGGGTAGACCCGTCAGCGGGTCGACGTAGACGGCCCTCGAACCGGTCGTGGTGGTCGAGCCCGTCGCCGAGGTGGTCGTGGTCGTCGATCCCGAGGCTCCCGCGGTCCCCGCGGGGGCGGCGATCAGGGCGAGCACGAGGACGAGGGGCGAGAGGGCGCGGCGCACGACGGCCAACCTAGCCAACGCCCGGCCCCGCGGGTCCGCACCGTCGGATCCCCCAGGGGCTGATCCGGGCGGGGTTCAGGCGACGCGCGTGCGCTGGCTCGGCGCGGCGCACTCCCGGCACAGGACCACGGCCGGCGGGGGCTCCCCCGGCGCGTTCCCGGCGCGGTAGACCCGCACGACCCCCGACGCGCGACAGGCGCCGTGGTGCCAGCACGTCCGGCGGGAACACCGGCACGGCCCCGACGCGGGCTGGCGCGAGCGGACTGTGGTCGCCGCGTGCAGTGACGTCATGGTGTGATCACCCATTGTGACCTCCGGAACTCTCCTGGTACGAGGATAGACACACTCGAGGCCTCCGCGACGGACCGGCGCATCCCCTCGGGACCATCGACCCCCCTGACTCGCGCGGGGCGCTCGGTACGCTTCGCCGGTGTCCGAGGGCTGGGTTCGCGCCGTGGTGCGCGCCCGTGTGGTCGTCCTCGCGCTCTGGGCCCTCTCCGCCGGGCTCGGATTCCTGGGGGCTGGGTCGCTCACGAGCCGGCTCTCCACCTCGCTCGGCGTCGCCGGGTCTCCCTCGGGCGCGGCCGGGGCGATCCTCGCGCGCGCGTTCCACGAGAACGCCGACGGGTCCTTCACCGTCGTCGTCTCGGATCACCCCCTGAGCGCTGGACGCGAGCGGACCTGGCGGCGCGAGGTCACCCACGCCTTCGGGGCCGTGCCCGGTGCACGAATCGTCGAGAGTCAGGCGGTCGCCGGGGTCTGGTACGCCGTGGTGAGCACGCCGCTCGACCTCGCGCGCGCCAGCGCCCTCACGAGCCCCCTGCGGACCCGCCTGGCGGCCCGTGGTCCCCCCGGCGGCCTTCTCACCGGC
Source organism: Actinomycetes bacterium (assembly GCA_021802025.1). Classification (GTDB taxonomy): domain Bacteria; phylum Actinomycetota; class Acidimicrobiia; order Acidimicrobiales; family RAAP-2; genus RAAP-2. Next base: position 7,742 of record JAKABC010000030.1, on the reverse strand, counting down.
CCGCCGGCCCTCCAGAGAGACCTCGGGGGGGTGCTCGCCTCCGACCTCGCGCGCGGGCTCGCCGTCGCCGTCCTCGCCGCCCTGGTGCTGCTGGCCCTCGCCCTGGGGATCGGTGCGGCCCTCCTCATCCCGCTCGCGCTGGCGCTCACGACGATCGGGGTCGCCCTCGCGGTGGTGGAGGTGCTCGCCCGTCACCTCACGATCGCGCTCTACGCGCCCAACCTGATCGAGTTGGTGGGCTTCGGTCTCGCCGTCGACTACGCCCTCGTCCTCGTCGCGCGACTCCGTGAGGAAGCCGCTACCCGGGACCCGACGTCGGCGGTGGTCGCGACGATGGCCACCGCCGGGCGCACGGTGGCGGCCTCGGGCCTCGTGGTGGCGGCCGGACTCGCGACCCTCCTGGGCGAGCCGGTCGGCTTCGTGCGCTCCTTGGGTGTCGCCGGACTCGTCGTCGCCCTGGTCGCGGTGGCCTCGGCGTTCAGCCTCGCCCCCGCCGCGCTCAGCCTGCTCGGACCGGGCGCGCGCCGGGCCCACCCTCGGTGGTCCAGAGAGCGGATCTGGGCCGGCCTCGCGCGCCGGGTTCTCGCGCGCCGGCGCCTCGCCCTGGGGGGGTCCCTCCTCGTCGTCGTGGGTCTGGCGAGTCCGGCACTCGGGCTGCGCCTCACGCCGCTGACGCTGAGCTCTCTTCCCCGATCGATGGCGTCGGTGCGCGCCCTCGACCGGGTGAGCGCCCGGCTCGGCCCCGGGGTCGCCACGCCGCTCGTCGTCGTCATCGACACCCACCGGGTCGGAGCCGACGACGCGCGCGCCGAAGCCCGCGCGCGCGAACGGCTGGCCACCGCGCTCTCGCGGGACCGCGAGGTCGAGCTCGCCGCCGTCGGCGCCACGGCGCCTTTTGTCGCCGGCGCCGGCCGCTACGCCCAGATCGACGTCGTGGCGCGCGACGCGTTCGGCTCTTTGGCGGTCCAGGCTCTCGTCGGTCGGGTTCGACACGTCCTCGTGCCCGACGCCCACTTCCCCGCCGGGACGACCGTCGAGGTCGGGGGGGCCCCGGCCCAGGGCGTGGACTTCCTCGCGCGCGTCTACGCGGCCGCGCCCCTCATCGTGCTGGCCGCGCTCGTACTCACCTCGCTCCTCGTGGGGCTCTACCTGTCGTCGTGGGCCCTCGCCCTCATCTCGGCGGGTCTGGTCCTGCTGAGCCAGGGGGCCGCCCTCGGGGTCACCGTCGTGGTCGCGCACCTGGCCGGTGGTGGCCAGGTCGAGGGCTGGGTGCCCATCTTCCTCTTCGCCCTGCTCCTCGGACTCTCGACCGACTACCAGGTCTTCATCCTCGCCCGGGTCCGTGAGGCCCACGACGGCGGTGCGACACCCGACGGCGCCGTCGTGGCCGGCCTCGTGGGGACCGGACGCGTCGTGAGCGCGGCCGCGCTGGTGATGACCGGGGCCCTCGTCGGCCTCGCCGCCGGACGAGTGAGCGGGTTGCGTGAACTGGGCCTGGGTCTCGCGGCCGGCGTGCTCGTCGACGTCGTCGTCGTGCGGGCCGTCGCCCTCCCGAGCGCACTCGGCCTCTTGGGAGAGCGGGCGTACCCGCGTCGGATGCGCCACATCGTGGCCGATCCCCCGACTCCGTCGGGGACGGAGGGCGGACCGGGGCCCGGAGAAACGGCGGCTACGTGACGATTCGGATGGCGAAGCGGAAGGCCGGCACCTGGTAGCCCAAGGCGAGGCCCGGGAAGTCGCGGGCGTAGGAGAGGACCGGGAGCATCCCGTAAGCCGTCGTGGCGTAGTCGGGGTTCAGCGTGTAGAGCTCGGGGTACAGGTCGATGATGTGCACCCCGGGTCCGCCGGTGGCGTAGAGGTGGATGACGGTGTAGCCGTTCGAGTTGAACCCGCAGCCGTAACCCACGAGGCTGTTGTCGTAGTCGACCGCGAGGGTGTTGTCGATCTCAGTCCAACCGACGCCGTCCAGGGCGATCGTGAACTCCTCGCCCTCGGTGAAGGTGTCGGTGGGCCGCCCCACGCCGGCCACCTGGGTCAGCGTGGGGTGCGCGACGCCGGGGGGCACCGGCGCGGCCGCCGCGACGCCCTCACTGAGGACCCGGCCGCCCGCGCCGCGATAGACGACCACGCTCTCTTTCACGTAGTAGGGCACCTGGGCCTCGACGGCCGACCCGCTGAGCACCTGGATCTCGTGCCACCCACCGAGGCCGGCGCCGGGCTCGCCGGCGGCGGTGACCGGAATCGTGACGCGCGCGCGCAGCTGGCCGTCGCTCACCGGCGCGGCGCCCAGGGGCGTGCTGGCGTAGGCCCAGCACGTGGTCGCGCCGTTAGGGCAGTTGACCCGGCTGCCCACGACCGAGGACCACTCGAGTTTGTCGGGGCCCGAGCCCGAGAGGCCGGTGACGGTGACCGTCACGGACGAACCGACCGGGCCGCGGCTGCTCGAGAGGGTGGCCGACGCGCTGCTCGTGGGGTCGACTCCGGACGCGTCGGCGGTGGTGAACTGGCTGAGCGTCGGGGTGACCGGGGCGGGCCAGTCGATCTGGGTGGCGGGCAGGTTCCCGCCCGGGGTGGTGGTGAACGTGGCCCGGAGCAAGTTGGCGTACGGGATCGGCGACTGGTCGGAGTTCATGTAGAGGGTGCCGACGGCAGCGCCCGTCTCGAGCACGTGTCGACCGACCGGGCCGGCGGCGCGGATGAAAAAGGACGCGGTGCCCCGGGTCCAGGCGGCCTGGAACTCGCCCACGAAGTGGTTGTCCCAGTCGAGGGCCGCGCCGAGGGTGTAGGCGGTCGCCCCGAGCCCGGTGTAGGTCACGTGGATCATCGTGCCGATCGGGCCGCGGGTCGGCGAGATCGAAAGGGTGCGCATCGTCGTGAACCCGCCCTGGGCGACCTCCTGGCCACGCACGACGGCGTAGATCGTATGCGGCCCCCCGAAGTCGACCGGGACGGTCGTGGTGAAGCTGAACGCACCGGCGGCGTCGGTCGTCGCGGTGCCCAGAGTCACGTTGAAGGTCTTCGCCGCGGTACCCAGGTAGTTGACCGTCGCCGGCTCGACGTCGGTCACCCAGGTCTCGTTCGCGGTCGACCATTCGATGGAGACGGCCGCGTGGGACGCGAGCCGGGTCCCCGAGATGGTGAGGGGCTGACCCTCGGTGCCCGAACCCGAGACGCCGTCCTGGGTCCCGGTGGACCTCGTGGTGAGGACCCCGAGCGTGCTCCCCAGGCTGAAGCTCGGGCTCACCGGACCCGGGAGCGCCGCCACGCCGGGGAGGTCCGTCGGCGCGGTGAGGGCGTCGGCGCTCGGGGCTTCGGCCACCTGGGCCGGCGACGCCTGGGGGGCCGTAACCGAGGGGGGCGCGGCCCCCGTCGGTCCGGCCGTCGTGACGAGGGCGAGGGGCAGCGCGAGGGCGGCGAGGGCCCCGAGCGTTCGGCCCCGTCGCGTCGACCCGGGGGGGATCTTCATGGTTCTCTCCTTGGGGGCTGGAAGGGCGCTTGGGCGCGGTGTCCGTGCGCCGACCGGTTCCGGACGCGTCGGGCGACGGCCCGGACCCGGTCGAGGCGCACGAACCGCCGCGGGCCGGGCCTAGACCGACTGTTGGATCGCGAGCTGGGACGGACCGGCAAGCCCACTTTGGGTGAAGGTGTAGCTCGCGGCGGGCACGGTGGCCGACACGAGGACCTTGAGTGTCTTGTGCAGGACCCGGCGGACGCCGTGGACCGTGGCCCGGTAGGTGACGTGCACCGTCTTGTAGACCGCGCCGATCGGGTTGAGGGTCACGACTACCTTGAAGGGCACGACGCCGACCGGCGTCGAGGACGAGGTCTTCCAGCCGTAGGTCCAGTACCCGTCACGCGGGGCGTAGGCCATCGTCGGGGGCGTGGAGACCCCGGGCAGGTCCTCGATGACGACGCTCTTCACGTTGGCGGCGACGAGGGGCTGACCGGTCGCGTTGGCGATCCCCCACATCCGAAAGACGACGGTCGCCCCCTGGCCGAAGACGTTTTCGAGCCCGCACCCGCCCGAGGTCACCGATCCGCTCGGACTGCCCGAGCCGACCACCGTGTCCACGTTGACCGACATGTACTGGTTGCCGCTCACGTAGGGGGCGGCCGTCGTGGTCGTCGTGGGGGTGGTCGTGGTCGTGGTCGTGCCCTGCGCACTGGCCGTGCCCGCCCCCACGAGCACCACCGATGCCAGGGCGAAGACGCCCGCGAGGGCGCTACCTAGGACTTTCCTCATTGTGTGCCTTCCTCCTTCTTCCGTCGTCACTTGACGGTGAGCTTGCCGACGAGAGTCGCGGTGAACCGATCGCTCTCCGTGGAGCCCGCGGCGGTGGACTGGATGGAGAACGACCCGCGAATCGCGAGGTTCCCCTTGGCGGCGAGGTAGATCCCCCGTCCGGACACGACGGTGGCCACGCCCTTGACGCTGACCGTCGTGGGCGCCGCGCTCCCCGCGGCGCAGGCCGACTGCTTGGCCGACGAGACGACCCGCAGGACCAGTGCGCCCTTGGCGGTGGTGATCGAGCCGGTACCCGAGAACGGGTCACAGCTCCCCGAGGGAGAGGACAGTCCGGTGCCCTTGAGCGTGCCGGCGCCCGCGCCGGGAATCGTCCCGGTGCCCACGAGGGAGGTCACTTTCACCGACGAACTACTCCACAGCAGGGACATCGTCCCGTGGAAGGTCGCGCGCAGCGCGACCACGTGGGTCGCCGCGTGCGCTCCGGGGGGGAAGGAGGGAACGAGGGGCGAGGTGACGCTGGCGCCGGCGCCGGACGCGACGAGGCTCACCGAGCCCACGAGGGCGGCGAGGGCGAGGAACGGACGGGCTGGGGGGGCTTTCATGGTTGGGTGGCCTCACTTGTCTGGCCCGTGACTGTCGAGCCGTGGTCAGTTTCACGTCGGTTCGCGCGAGTCCCTTAGGGATAAAGGTCCGGTGTTCGCCGCGACACGCGCTAGCCGATCGATTCGTGACTTTGGTCCCACCGACCCACGAGGTCCAACTCGCCGCGCGACACTCGACCCACGCCCTTCGTCGTGACACGTACTCCGCGTCCCACTGACGGGCGCGCTGCTCGTAGCGAGACGATCTCCGCGGCCTCCAGTAGTGACCTCGAGCGTGAACCGATCTCGCCCTCGCGTCACCCCGGTCGCGACGGCCGGGCGTCCGCCCGGCTACACCGGGCCGCGGCGTCGTTTCAGTTGGTCACGAGGACGCCGTACTCGCCCGGGCCGAAGCCGACTGTTCCTGTCGCGAGGCAGAAACCCGACGGCGTGCACGTCGAGCGCACGAGGTTGCTCAGTCCGGGAAAGCGCGCGACGACGTGCCAACTCGCGCCGGCGTTGGTGGTCTCGTAGACGACCGGCTCGAAGCCCCGCCCGAGTCCCCCGGTAACAAAACAGGTCCTCATCGTCAGGCACGAGATCGACATCAGAGAGTTGGAGTCGACCGGCGGGCGCAGCGCCCGCCAGGTCGCGCCAGCGTCCGTGGTCTCGAGCACGACGCCGTGGCCGAGCGTGCTGTCTGCGGACTGGCCCACCGCGAGACAGGTCGTCGCGCCCGGACAGGTCACACCGTTGAGGGCGAACACCCCGCGCGGAAGCCTCTCGGGCGACCACGCCGTCGTTGACCCGCCACTAGGCCCCGGTCCGAGGGCCGCGCCGGCCGCGCCGCAGCGAGAACTGCCCGAACCGGTCGGCGTGCAGTTGGTGATGCCCACCCCGACCACCTGACACTGCCCGGTGGTCGAGCACGAGGCGCCGTTGGCGCTGTAGTACGGGTTGCCTGAGCTCGACACCGTCCAGGTGACCCCGGCATCGGTGGTCTCGAGCACGACGAAGCCGTAGGTCACCGGGGAGGCGATGGAAGTGCACGTCGGTGGAGTGCACGTCGGTGGGGGCGTCGAGGTCGTCGCCTGGCCCGTCGCGACGCACGACGTGCTCGACGCGCACGCCACCGCTTCGAGCTGGTCGCCCCGGCCACCCGAGGCGAGGGTAGCGGGCAGGGCCATCGGGGTGAAGGTTCGTCCGCCGTCACTCGAACGCTCCAGCACCATCGTGGAGCGCGTCTCGAGTGAGCCCCGGTAGCCGACGGCCACGCAGAGCGAGTCGCTAGAACACGCGAGTGCCTCGAGGCCCGTCGGCGCCCCGGTGACCTCGGCCGCGCGCCACGACCGCCCCCCGTTCGTCGAGAAGAGCACGCCGGCTCGGCCCCGCTCGTTGTAGACGACCGCGCACAGGGCCGGCGTCGCACAGACCGGCTGGCCGTAGATTCGTCCCGGCACCCGTGGTGCGCCGACGAGGTGCCAGGGCCCCGCCGCGGCCGACGGGCTGACGGATCCGACCAGTCCGAGCGTCCCCAGCGCCAGCGCAGCCACGACACGCACAAACCTCGTCACCCTGATCATCTCTCCCCCGGGCGTCAATCGGCCCGAGACTATCCCCCGGTGGCGGCGGGGGCAATCACGGGAACGTCCCCCGCCGGGGGCGTCGAGGTCTCTCGCCGGAACAAGCGCGCTAGAGCGGGTTGTCGCGCCGCCGGGTCGCCCGGGCGGCGCGCGTGCGCGCGAGGGCGGCGCGCGCCACCGTCTCGACCGCCGCCCTCGGGAAGGGCCAGACGGCGCTCGTGTTTATCTCGCACAGGACGTAGGTGTCCTCTCCCTGGGGGGTCCGAGGTCCAAAGAGGAAGTCGGCGTCCCAGATCACCGGTAGTTCCTCTCGGCGCAGGTCGAGCGTCGTCATCATCTGGGGGATCCAGTCGGTCTCACAGCGCTCGCGCAGGGCCTGGTACTCGGGCCGTTCGGGCCCCTCCATCGGCGCTCGGGTCACCTCGCCCCGGCGGGCCCGCATCTCGGGGTCGAGCAACCCGCTCGGGTACTGGCGGGCGAAGCCCACGAGTTCGTCGTGGCTGAAGTAGCAGCGCACCATCCCCTCGGCGAGACGCTCCTGGTACTCCTGATCGACGAGGGTCCCCGACCACGCGAAGCACTCCTCGCACCGGGCGAGGAAGTCGGGGAGGCCAAGGGTCTCGGCCGCGCCGTCGGGAGAAACGGCGTCGTAGACGCGCACCCGGGTACCCGACGCGTCTTCTGCGTCGCTCGTCCCTATCGCCTCCACCCGCCACACGCCCTGGCCGCCGTTGCCGCGCGCCTGTTTAACGACCAGGCGCCCGTGAGCCGCCAGGCGCGCCGGAAAGAGGTCAACCAGCACCGCGAAGGAGCCGTAGAGCTGGGTGTCACTGCCCCAGCCCAACGCCCGGGTCCGGTAGAGGACCTCTTTCGTCCCCAGCCGGGCGACGACATCGGGGTGGGCCGAGACGTAGACCCCCCGGGCGGCGACCTCGCGCAGCATCGGGTCGAGCACCTCGCGCGTGGCCCCGTCTTGGATGGGATTGACCCAGACCAGGACACCGTCGCAACCCACGAGCTCTTCTCGTACCTCGTCGGCCGCGTCATCCGCGTAGGGCGTGAGAACGACCGTGGCGCCCTGCCGGGCGAGGGCGTCAAAGAGCGGCTCGAGCTGGCGGTCCGACCGAGGCGTCGACGCCGCGTCGGCGCGATCACCCCGCCAGAGGATCGCGATTCGTGGGGCGGTCTCGCTGAACGCTGCCATGACGCCTCCTCTCGCATCGCTGAGGCTATCCGCGCTGGCCCGTCACCAGCGACAGGTGCGCGCCTCCTCGGACCCTGAACGCCCGCGTGGAAGACGGTATCTAGAGGTTTCCCGTCTCGGCACGTGGC
>JAKABC010000213.1 GCA_021802025.1 Actinomycetes bacterium | reverse complement strand
CCGTCGCGGGCCGTTCCGCTCGGTGCTGCTGGGAGAGGCGCCCGACGAGGGGCCGGTCAACCAGGTGGCCTGGCACGGCGGGCTGCGCCTGGTGGCCCTCGACTCGACGGTCCCGGGCGAGGACCACGGCCACCTCGACGCCGAGACCCTGACCTACCTTCGCGACGCGCTCGGCGAGCCGGCGCCCGAGGGATCGCTCGTGGTGCTGCACCACCCACCCCAGCCCTCGCCGGTCGCGACGATGGCCGCGCGACGCCTCGCGAACGGCGACGACCTCGCGCGGGCGATCGAGGGGACCGACGTGCGCGCGGTCATCTGCGGCCACTACCACTACGCCGGGATGGCCCAGCTCGGTCCGGTGCCGGTGTGGGCGGGCCCGGCGACGTCGTTCACCATCGACGCCGCCCACGCCGGGGCGATCCGACTCGTGCGCGGTGGCGCGATGACCCGGATCGACGTCGACGACGACGGTCTCGTCTTCTCCGTCATCCCGATCGGGATGGGGCGATCCGTCGTGGGGGAGTCCGCGCCGACGGGGTGAGCCGTCGGGCGGTCGGCCCACGAGGGGGGCGACCGCGGGGTTCCAGTGGCTCGCGGACCACGCGCACTACGCGCCCAATGAGCCGTTCCTGATCTATTTGGTGGAACCCCTGCGCCTTCGACGGTCGACGAGTGGTACGCGGCGACCGGCGCGGTTGAGGTCATCGTCATCGGGCCGCACTCTCGCCGGGTATTCATCGATGTTCTTTGACCCCGGGACCGAAGCAACGCTCCCAGCCTTCATCAGTCGACTCGTCGGGCTCGTCGCGCGACGTGGCCCTCTGCGCTGTCCCGCAATCGTCGGGCAGAGACTCCAGCCGATGATGTAGAAATAGCCCTGCGTTGTGCGAGGTGAGCATCGATACGCGACCGATGTCCAACGGTGGTGAGGTGTCGAGGTGAAAATACTCTTCAGTTCAACCCCAGGCGACGGGCACCTCAACCCCCTCCTGCCTCTCGCGCGCGCTCTCATCGCGCGAGGGCACCAGGTGGTGTTCGCGGCGTCGCGTCAACACGCGCGAAAGTTGAGCGCGCTGGGCATTCCGTGGTTGGCCTGCGGTCCCGACAACCTGACCCTGTCGCAAAGGCTACGGCCGTACCTTAAAGATCGGCCCCCATCGACCTCACCCGACTTCCTGCCGTTCACCTTCGTGCACCGATACGCAGTGGGCGACGCTCCAGAGAGAGTGTCTGACCTCCGCGCCCTGGTGGACACCCACCATCCAGATTTGCTGATCTTCGAATCCTTCGACCTTGCGACCCCCATCGTGTCGGCGGCGACGAACATACCTGCGGTACACCACTCCCTCGGACGCACACTGCCGGCCGCGTGCTACCTCGGATCTGCGACGTACCTTGAGCCACTGTGGAGTGACGTCGGTGTTGAACCCCCGCCCATGTGCGGCACGTACGAGAACAACACATACGTTGACGTTTGCCCGACGAGTATCCAGGGTCCCGGCCCGCCATCGACCACGACAGTGTTGCGGATGAGCCCGGCGGACCCGACCCCGTCGGGCATCCCGCCGCCGTGGCTCAGGCAGGAAGAGGATCGGCCGAACGTGTACGTAACCCTCGGCACGGTCTTCAATCGCGTGGAGTTGTTCCGGATGTTGCTGAGCGCGCTCGCGGACGATAGTTGGAACATCATCGTGACCGTCGGCGACAATAACGATCCGGCCGAACTGGGGCCCCAACCCCCAAACGTCCATATCGAGCGATTCGTGCCCCAATCGGTGCTGCTGCCCCACGTAAGCGCCATGGTGACGCACGCCGGCTCGGGGTCCATGTTGGCGGCTCTTTCCCACGGAGTGCCTCTGTTGATGCTTCCCCAGGCGGCCGACCAGTACGAGAACGCGCAAGCGTGCACCGCGGCGGGTGTGGCTCGCACACTGACTCCCGATGACGCGACTCCGGAGCGCATCGCCCGGGAACTCCGGATGATTCTGACCGAGTCGTCCTACAGGCGGGCGGCCGCAGCGATTCGAGACGAGATAGACAACATGCCATCGCCCGACGACGTCGCCTGCGTCATCGCCGCTGCTCGAACCTAGGGACTCTACGGAAGGAGGTCTCGTCCCGTGGCGGGGTCCCGTTGGCAGCACACCCAGAGCTGGCGAAGAACGCAAGGGAATGACACGTCGCACGGGGAAACTTCCCACCGCGCCTACCGAGCGCGACGGACCACTCAAGGTCGGAGCGGGGTCATGGGTCCGTCACGACGGGTGTGAGATGCGCTCACGTGAGGCGGCCCGCACTCAGGTGTGGTCGCACCGGCGTGGCGAAGACCTGCGGTCTCTTCTGTTCGCTCCTATCGTGTGGGGCCGTCGCCGCCACGAGCGGTACGGTCGAGACGGCGTCGAGTTGCACCCAGGGTGCGGCGACCGGATCTGGATGCTGTTCGACGCGTGACCCGGGTCCGGCGGTGGGTTGGCGGAGGCGTCGTCACTCGGGGCCGAGGGACA
>JAKABC010000029.1 GCA_021802025.1 Actinomycetes bacterium | reverse complement strand
GTCAGCCCCTGCGGGTCGTCCACGATCCGGTCAAGAAAGGCGCCGTCGAATACGGAGTTGATGAAGCCGGCCCGGGGACCCTGGAGCTGGTGGCTCATCCCGCCCGTACCCCAGACCTGCACGGTGAGGTCCTCGGGGAACGAGGCGACGGCTCGACCGATCGCCTTGCCCAGTTCGAAGCAACGCCGCCCCGTCGGCTGGGGGTACTGCAGGACGTTCACCGCGATCGGCACGACCCGTACCGGCCACGCGTCGGGCTGGCCGAAGAGCAAGGACATCGGCACGGTAAGGCCGTGGTCAACGTCGAGCCGGTTCACGACCGTGAGGTCGAACTCCTCGAGGATGAGTTGCTCGGCCAGGTGACACGAGAGGTCGGCGTGGCCTCGGACCTCGGGCACGGGCCGGGGCCCGAACCCTTCGTCGGCGATCCGGTAGCTCTCGGCGCAGCCGATGGCGAAGGTCGGGATGACCTCGAGCGAGAAGTTCGAAGCGTGGTCGTTGTAGACGAGGATCACCACGTCGGGGAGGTTCGCGGCCATCCACTTCTTTGACCACGCGTAGCCCTCAAAGACGGGCGCCCAGTAGTCGCTGCCCGTCTCGCCGCGGTCGATCGCCGCCCCGACGGCCGGGACGTGGCTCGTCGTGACCCCCGCCGTGATCCGGGCCATCAGCGCCCCTCCCTTCGAGAACGGTTTCCCTCGGGGGAGCGGCCGCCGTGGAGCATCATCTCGCGGTAGGCCTCGGGGGTCATGCCGGTCATGTTGGCCGCGGCGTCGGCGAAGGACTTGCCGTCGGTGGCGAAGATCTTGGCGAGGAAGTAGATGTTGCCACCCTCGGCGATGGCGGCGTTGTAGTCGCGGGCGAGGACGGCCGCCTTCTGGGCCTCGGTGAGGGGCCACTCGTCGAGGTAGGCGCGCTCATCGGCCTTGAAGCGGGCGCGGTTCTCGGGCTTCATGAGGCTCATGCAGAACTGGTTGAGGTGGAACCCCTGGCGGGAGCGCTCGGCCGTGAAGACCGTCGTGCCAGGGATGTCGTCGAAGTCGGGTCGCTCAGCCATCGTCCCCCCAGTACAGCCGCGTCGGGTTGTCGACGAGGAGTCTACGTTGGAGGTCCTCGTTCACGGCCACCCGCGCGATGTAGTCGACGAGCCACCCGTCATCGGGCATCTCGCGGGTGAGGTTCGGGTGGGGCCAGTCGGTGCCCCAGAGCACGCGATCGCTGAACTCCTCGATCACCCGGCGCATGAACGGCACGACGTCGTCGTAGGGCGGCCCGGTGACCGAGAGCCGCTCGGGGCAGGTGGGCTTGGCCCAGACGTGCTCGTTCTCCTCCATGAAGCGCAAGAACAGGCCGAACTCCGGTCCGTCGACGCCCAGTCTTACGTCGGGGCGGCCCAGGTGATCGACGACGACCGGCACCCCGAGGGTGGTGAAGAGGTCCCAGCGCTCCGCGAGGTCGGCGGGCTCGAAGTAGATGACGACGTGCCAGCCGAGCGGCGCGATCCGCTCGACGATCGAGCGGTAGTAGTCGTCGGGCTTGGGGTCGACGAGTCGGCGCACGAAGTTGAACCGGACGCCGCGCACGCCGGCTTCGTGCATCTCACCAAGGGCCCCGTCGGAGACGTCGGGTCGCACCGTCGCCACGCCTCGGGCCCGCCCGTCGCTCGCGCACAGGGCGTCGATCATCGCCGAGTTGTCCGCGCCGTGACACGTGGCCTGGACGATCACGTTGCGGGTGAAGCCCAGGTGGTCGCGCAGCGTGAAGAGGGCGTCCTTGCCGGCGTCGCAGGGCGTGTACTTGCGCTCGGGGGCGTAGGGGAAGCGGTCGCCCGGCCCGAAGACGTGGCAGTGCGCGTCGACGGCCCCCTCGGGCAGGACGAGGGTCGGTCGGGAGGGGCTCGGACAGTAGACGAGCCAGCCCGGGTCCATGGTGAAGGCCGGGGTCATCGTCCGAGGGCCTGGAGGTACGCGTCGAGGCGCGGGTAGACGCGCCGGGCGTTACCCTCGGCGATCGCCCGGCGTGCGGGGGCGTTCAGTGTGGTGGCGTCGAGGTAGCGCTTGGTGTCGTCGTAGTGGTGGCCCGTGCGTGGGTCGACCCCCCGCACCGCGCCGAGCATCTCCGAGCCGAACAGGACGTTCGCCGGGTCGACCACCTCGAGGAGCAGGTCTATACCTGCCTGGTGGTACACGCAGGTGTCGAAGAACACGTTGTCCATGACGTGTTCTTCGAGGGGTGGACGTCCCAGCATGTCGCACAGCCCGCGGTAGCGGCCCCAGTGGTAGGGCGCGGCCCCCCCGCCGTGGGGAATCACCAGGCGAAGGGTGGGGAAGTCGGCGAAGAGATCGCCCTGGATGAGCTGCATGAAGGCCGTGGTGTCGGCGTTGATGTAGTGCGCGCCGGTCGCGTGGAAGTTCGGGTTGCAGCTCGACGAGACGTGGACCATGGCCGGCACGTCGAGTTCGACCATGTCCTCGTAGATCGGATACCAGTAGCGGTCGGTGAGCGGCGGGCCGTCCCAGCGCCCGCCGCTCACGTCGGGGTTGAGGTTGCAGCCGACGAACCCCAACTCCTCAACGCACCGGCGCAGTTCGGCGACCGACGCGGTGAGGTCCGTGCCGGGAGACTGGGGGAGCATGGCGACCCCGGCGAAGTTCTCGGGGAAGAGGGCGACCACCCGGGCAATCAGGTCGTTGCACGCTCGCGACCAGGCGAGGCTCACCGACGCGTCGCCGACGTGGTGCTCCATCGCCGAGGCCCGAGGCGAGAAGAGGGTCAAGTCGGCCCCGCGCTCGCGTTGGAGTCGCAGCTGGTTCGCCTCGATAGTCTCGCGGATCTCGTCGTCGCCGATCACCGGGTAGGCCGGGGCGGTCCGCCCCTCGGCAAAGGCCGCGACCTGCGCGGCGCGCCACGCGGTGTGGGCCGCGGGAGCCGTCGTGTAGTGGCCGTGGCAGTCGATGATCACCGGTCCCCCCAGATCGCGTCGGGCACGTACACCGCGCCGCGCATCAAGAGCCTCGCCGTGCGCAGCAAGGCGGCGCGCGCGACGGTCGGACCCGAGGGCCCGTTGGCCACCTCGAGAGTCACCGAGAAGTAGCCGGAGGGGTGCTCGATGTCGAGGGTGGTCTCGCCGGGGTCCGGGGCGATGCCCGCCACGTCGGCCGCGACCGAACCCGGGAGAACGCAGGCCGTGGCCACCGAGACGGCCCCGAACACCCCGATCGCCTCGTGGACCCGGTGAGGGATGAAGGTCTGCGTGGAGAGCGCTCCGCCGTGGCGGGCGCTCGAGAGCAGACTCACCTTGGGGACGGTCGAGTCGGCGACGTCACCGAGGTTCATCAGCGGGCCACAGGCCCGCCGCAGCGCCTCGACGCGCTGGCGAACCTCGGGGCGCGCCTCGATCTCGGTCGGGGACTCCTCGCCGGAGAGACCCAGGTCGGCGGCGCGCACACAGACCACCGGCATGCCGTTGTCGATGCAGGTCACCTCGTGGCCCGCGACGACGTCGCGCACTCGTCCCGTCGGCAGGAGAGCCCCGCACGATGAGCCGGCGACGTCGAGGAACTCGATAGGGATCGGCGCGTGGGTGCCGGGCACGCCGTCGATGTGCGCGTCGCCGCCGTAGCGCACGACCCCCCCGGGGGTGTGGACGCGCGCGACGGCACGGCTCTGAGTGTTCTCCATCCAGATCCGCACCTCGGTGATCTCGCCGCTGGGGTCGACGAGGCCCTCCTCGAGGGCGAAGGGGCCGACGCCCGCGAGGAGGTTCCCGCAGTTCTGGGCGTCGGAGACCTCGGGCCGATCGGGCCACACCTGCAAGAAGAGGTAGTCGACGTCGGTGCCGGGTCGGCTCGAGCGGCGCACCACCGCGACCTTCGAGGTGAGGGGGTGGGCACCGCCCATCCCGTCGATCTCGCGCGGGTCGGGCGAGCCCAAGGCGGCGAGAAGGACCCGGTCGCGCGCGGAGCGCTCCTCGGGCAGGTCCTCGGAGCGGAAGTAGAGGCCCTTGCTGGTGCCCCCGCGCAGCACCGAACAGGCGATGGCCCGCTGGTCGTTCATGCCCCGTCGTACGCGCGGTAGGTGAGGCCCCGCTCAGTGAGACGTTCGCGCATCGCGTAGAGATCGAGACCCAGCTCGCCCGCGGCGAGGCGGGCGCGCTTGACGGCCTCGCTGGCCTCGCGGGCCCGCGCGGCCTCGAGCACCTCCTTGGCCCGGGTGCGCGCGACGACGACGACGCCGTCGTCGTCGGCGACGATGAGGTCGCCCGGCTCGACGCGTTGTCCGGCGACGACCACGGGGGTCTGAACGTTGGCGGGGGTCTCTTTCACGGTTCCCTGGGCGCTCACCGATCTCGACCACACGGGGAATCCCATGGCGGTCAGCTCGGCGACGTCGCGCACGCCCGCGTCGATGACGAGGCCGCGCACCCCCTGGGCTCGGAGACTCGTGGCGAGCAGCTCACCGAAGTAGCCGTCGTCACACGGGCTCGTGGGTGTGACGACCAGGACGTCGCCGGGGCGGGCCTGCTCGGCCGCGACGTGGATGGACCAGTTGTCGCCGGGGGCGACCTCGCAGGTGAGGGCGGTGCCCGCGACGTGGATGGGCCGGTAGATCGGCCGCAGACGGTGGTGGAGCAGCCCGGTGCGGCCCTGCGCCTCGTGGACGGTAGCGACCCCGAGGACCGCGAACTCCTCGACCAGAGTGAGCGGAGTCCGGGGCGTATTCGTGACGACGACGGCCATAGGTCCTCCGGTTACGCGGCCCACGCCTCAGCGCGGACGCCGTGGTCCACCCACTGTGGCACGTCGCAGGGCACCTGGCAAACACCCCCAGGTCGCTCGCGGTAGGTTCTGCGGCGAGCGGGAGGGCGCGTGGAGACGATTCGAGTTCCGGTGGCCATCGTTGGCGCGGGCCCGGTCGGCCTCGTGCTGGGGCACCTCCTCGAGAGTGCCGGAGTCGAGACCCTCGTGCTGGAGCGGCGCAGCCGCGCCTACGTCGAGCAGCGCGTGCGGGCCGGGGTCATCGAGTACGGGATCGCCAACTTTCTCGCCGGAATCGGGGTGGGCGAGCGCATGCGCTCCCAGGGCCTCGTGCACCACGGCATCGAGCTGCGCTTCGAGGGCCGCTCCCATCGCGTCCCGCTCTCCGAGCTCTACGACGGTCACCCGATCACGGTCTACGGCCAGACCGAGCTCGTGAAGGACCTCAACCGACTGCGCCTCGAGTCGGGCCGCCCCCTGCTGTTCGAGACCGAGGTCGAGGCGATTGAGGGGCTCGGCCAGGACCGGCCGGTCGTGGTCGCGACGGGTCCCGAGGGACCGGTGCGGGTCGAGGCCGACTGGGTCGTGGGCGCCGACGGCGCCCACGGCGTGGCGGCCCGGTGCGTGCCCGAGGGAGTCTTCAGCGTCGCCACGCGCACCTATCCCTACGCGTGGCTGGGCATCCTCGCCGAGGCGGCGCCGGCCACCGAGGAGCTGATCTACTGCCGCCACGAGCGGGGATTCGCCCTCTACTCGATGCGCTCGCCGACCATCAGCCGCCTCTACCTCGGAGTCGACCCGAGCGAGTCGCTTGAGAACTGGTCGGACGACCGGATCTGGAGCGAGCTTAACGCCCGTCCCGCGACCGCCGAGATGCCCACGATCGAGCAGGGCCCGGTCGTCGAGCGCTCGCTCACGGCGATGCGCTCGATCGTGCGCGCCCCCCTGCGTTACCGACGTCTCGTGCTCGCCGGGGACGCGGCCCACATCGTGCCGCCCACGGGTGCCAAGGGGATGAACCTCGCGCTCGCCGACGTGCGTCGGCTCACGCCGGCCCTCGTGGCCCAGGTGCTAGAGGGTGACGGCCGACTCCTCGACGCGTACTCCGACGCGTGTCTGCGGCGGATCTGGCGGGCCGAGGAGTTCTCCACCTACATGACCCAGATGCTCCACCCCCACCCGAGCGACGACTTCGAGAACGGCGTTCAGCTCGCCCGGCTGCGCCAGGCCGTGTCCGTCCGCTCGGCCACCGAGACCCTGGCGCGCAACTACGTCGACCTGTCGAGCATCGACCTCGGGGACGACTGAGCCCGCGAGCGAGGGCTCTAGAAGGGGTACGCGGGCAGCTCGCTCTGGGCGGTGACCCACTGACGCTCGGTGTAGGCCTCGAGATTGGCGAGGCCGCCCATGCGCGAGCCGTTCCCCGAGACGCCGAATCCGCCGAAGGGGATCGTGGCCTCGTCGGCCACGGTCATGTCGTTGATGTGGATCGCTCCCGAGGGGATGCGGCCGGCGACCTCGAGCGCCTTCAGCCCGTCGCCAGCCAGGATCGAGAAGCTCAGTCCGTAGGGCGAGGCCGAGGCGAGGGCCACGGCCTCGTCGATCGAGTGGTAGGGCACGACGGGCGCGACCGGGCCGAAGACCTCTTCGGCGTAGGCCGGCGCACTGAGCGGCACGTTGGTGAGGACGGTCGGCTTGTAGAAGAGCCCCTCGAAGGAGCCACCGGCCGCGACCGTGGCGCCGGCCGCCACGGTGTCCGAGACCATGGCGTGCACCCGGTCGCGCTGGCGCTCATCGATCAGCGGACCGAGGGCGACCTGACCGGTCTTGGGGTCGCCCACCGGCAGGTTCTTGGCGTGCTCGGCCAGGGCCGCCGCGTAGTCGTTCGCGATCGTCGCGTCCACGATGTGGCGTCCGGTCGTCATGCAGATCTGGCCCTGGTGGAAGAACGAGCCGAAGGCCCCCACCGAGGCGGCCCTCTCCACGTCGACGTCGCCCATGACGATCTGGGCGGAGTTCCCACCGAGTTCGAGATGGACGCGCTTGAGGTGTTGGGCTCCGAGCGCTCCGACCTTGCGGCCAGCGGCCGTCGAGCCCGTGAAGGCGATGACCCGGACCGACGGCTCGACCACGAGCGCCTCGCCGACGTCGGCGCCCCCGGGCAGGACGCTGAAGAGCCCGGCCGGCAGACCGGCCTCTTCGAAGACGCGCGCCAGGGCCACTCCGCCGCACACGGCGGTGCGCGGATCGGGCTTCAAGATCACGGCGTTGCCGAGCGCAAGGGCCGGGGCGACCGAGCGGATCGACAAGATGAGGGGGAAGTTGAACGGCGCGATCACGCCCACCACGCCTACGGGCACCCGACGGCTGAAACTTAGTCGGGGCATCTCCGAGCGCAGGATCTCGCCGATGGGGTGCGAGGCGATCGCTGCGGCCTCGTAGCACTCCTCGGCCGCGACGTGGACCTCGAGGTCGCTCTTAGGACCGATCGCGCCGGACTCGCGGACGATCCACTCGGCGATCTCGGGGTGATTCGCGACGAAGATGTCGCCGGCCCGGCGCAACACCGCCGCGCGCTGATTGAAGGCGAGCTCGGCCCAGGCCCGCTGGGCCTCGACGGCCCGGGCCGTGGCCGCGGTGACGTCGGCGGGTGTGGCGAGGCCGACGGATCCGAGCGCGTCACCGGTCGCGGGCTCGGTAACCCGGTACTCGCCGCCCGAGCCGGCGACCCACCCGCCGGTGAAGATCTGGCCCCCCCAGGGCGCGCCGTCCATGAGTCCCATTGGGCCCCCTCTCTATCTCAACGTACTTGACTCAATAGCACACAGTCACTAGCGTCGGCTCCAGCCGATGGCCGACGACGTCCATCTCGCTCCGGAGTTCGTTGGGGGGAGACAGGGAGTGTTCATTCGCCAGCGCTGGTACGTCGCGGCGCTCGCGGCCGAGTTGACCGACCGGCCGATCGGGCGGACCATCCTGGGCGAGCACGTCGCGTTGTACCGCAACCACGCGGGCGCGGTGGTCGCCCTGCGCGATACCTGTCCGCACCGGGGGTACCCGCTCTCGCGGGGTCGGGTCGTCGGAGAGCAGCTCGTGTGCGGCTACCACGGCTTCACCTTCGACGCTGCCGGCTCGTGCGTCTCGGTGCCCGGCCAGGATCGGATCCCGAGTCGGCTGCAGGTGCGCACCTTCCCGCTGGTCGAGCGCGGCGCGTGGGTCTTCATTTGGATGGGGGTCGGCGAACCCGACCTCACGCGTCTGCCTGAGGCGCCGTGGCTCGAGGCGTCCGAGCAGCGGGCTGTCATCGCCGGGGTTGCCGCGATCGACGCCAAATTCGGTCTGCTCGTGGATAACCTGCTCGACCTGTCCCACGAGACGTACCTGCACGCGGGCTCGATCGGCACTCCGGAGGTCGCCGAGACCCCCATCGAGGTGGAGGTCGACGAAGCGGCCCGTCGTGTCGAGGTCTACCGCCACATGACCGGCGTCGTCTGCCCGCCGTTCTACGCGAACACGACCGGCCTGGAGGGCCCCGTGGACCGGTGGCAGGACATCGAGTACCTCCCGCCGGGGTTCTACCAGCTGAACTCTCGGCTCGCGCCGACCGGACGCCCGCCGCTGCCCGACGGGAGCGACGGCCACGCCTTTCACATGAAGATCTTCTACGGGCTCACCCCCGCGACGGAGCGGACAGTGTGGAACTTCTGGGCCCTGTCGCGGGACTTCGCGGTCGAGGACCGCACGGTGGACGACTTCTTGGCCAAGATGCAGGCCGGAGTCGTCCAAGAGGACGTGGATGCGCTCAACGTTTTGCAGGCGCGCCTCGACGAGGGTCACGAGACCACTGAGGTCTCGATCAAGATCGACCGCGGCGCACTGGCGGCGCGTCGCCTGCTGGATGAGATGGCCCGAGAGGAGTTGGCGGAGTCGAGGTGAGCGGTCGACGGCGGTTGGGACGGCAGTGACCACGTGGCGACAGGCGCCGCGTGCTAAGAAAAGGCAATCGTGCGAGGGGGGCAAGAAAATGAGCGGTGAAGAGACATGCAGGGATGAGGGTCTCGTCATCCCGGGGTGGGGCAGCGTGGAGTTCGGGCGACGCCTCGGGCTGAAGGCGGTCGGGGCCACGGCCCTCGCCGGCGGGGTGGCGAGCCTCGCCAAGGCCGCGGCGGCCGGGGCCACGAGCACGTCCAACGTCATCAAGATCGGCTACGTCACCCCTAAGACGGGCGCGCTCGCGGACTTCGCTGGACCGGACAGTTACGTCATCAGCCTGGTCAAGGCGTCGGGCGTCTTCTCCAAGGGGATGAAGATCGGCGGCAAGAGCTACAAGTTCGAGATCACCGTCAAGGACAGCCAGTCCAACCCCTCGGTGGCTAGCCAGGTCACGACCGAGCTCATCCAGTCCACGGGTGTCGACATCGTGGTCACGTCCTCGGCGCCCGAGACGACGATCCCGGTCTCGGCGGTCTGCGAGCAGGCGGGCATCCCGTGCGTCTCGACGGTCTGCCCGTGGGAGGCATGGTGGAGCGGGGTCAACCCGTCGAACTCGATCGGCCCGACCGGCAACGCCGTGGGCAGCCCGCCGAAGTACTGCACCATGTATTTCTTCGGGATACCGGAGTTCGTCGGAACCTTCATGCCCATGTGGCTGAAGATCAAGAAGCGGCTCAACGCCTCCAACGTCTACGCCGCCATGTTCCCCAACGACGCTGACGGCAATGCCTTCGCGGCCGCGTGGCCCCCGACGCTCAACGCGATCAGCCAGGCGGAGGGTCACGGGCAGTGGGTGGAGGTCTTCGGCGGCGCCTACACCGACGGCACCACCGACTACACCTCGATGATCCAGACGTTCAAGGCGGGATCCAACGGCAAGCCGTGCGACTTCTACGTCAACGCGCCACTGCCGCCCGACTTCAACACCTTCTGGAAGCAGGCCCACCAGCAGGGGTTCAAGCCCAAGCTGGCGACCGTCGCCAAGGTCATGCTCTTCCCGACTGACGTCTACGCGCTCGGGGAGTTGTCGAAGAACATCGCGACCGACGCCTGGTGGACGCCGAACTCGCCGTACAAGTCGTCGCTGACGGGCATGACGGCGGCGACGTTCGCCGCCCGATACCAAGAGGTCACCAAGACCCAGTGGGTTCAGTCGATGGGCTCGACGTACTCGCTCTTCGAGATCGTCGTCGAGGCGCTGAAGAAGGTGAAGAACCCCCACGACCGTAACGCCGTCGCCAACGCCCTCAAGGAGGTCAACTACGTCGGCATGTGCGGTCCGCTGAACTTCTCCGCCAAGACCGCGCCGGCGAAGGGGATCGGGATCATCAAGCCGGTGGGGATCCAGTGGAAGCCGGGCTCGACCAAGCTCGTCGGGGGCAAGAAGTGGCCATGGTCGCCCTACGTGGTCGACAACTCGCTCAACCCGCACATCCCCATCCAGGCGCCTCTGGAGCCGACCAACCCCTAGTCGGACCCACCCGTACGAGCACCGCGCACCCGGACTAGTTGACCGTGTCCCTCCTCGAGTTGAAGGGCGTCTCGAAGCGTTTCGGTCAGGTGGTGGTGGCCGAGGGGGTCTCCCTCCACCTGGAGGCGGGGGACGCGGTCGGCATCGTGGGGCCCAACGGAGCGGGTAAGACGACGCTCTTTTCGATGATCGCGGGCGACGTCAAGGTCGACGCGGGGGAGATCCTCTTCAAGGGCCGTCCCATCACCCGCGCGGCGGTGGCCACTCGGTGCCGGGCCGGGATTGGTCGCACCTACCAGATCCCCCAGCCCTTCGAGCATCTGTCGGTGTTCGAGAACGCCCTCGTTGCGGTGCATCAGGGAGCCCGAGTACACGGGCGCGAGGGGTCCGACAGGGCCCTCGACGCGCTCGAACGCACCGGGCTCATCAACCTCGCGAACCGGCCCGCGGGGGCGCTCGGCCTGCTGCACCGCAAGCGCCTGGAGCTGGCCCGCGCCCTGGCGACGGGGCCCGAGCTGCTGCTGCTCGACGAGATCGCGGGCGGGCTCACCGACCTCGAGGTCGTTGAGCTGACCGAGGTGATCCGCGGCATCCGCGCCGTGGGGGTGACGATCGTCTGGATAGAACACGTCGTGCGGGCCCTGCTCTCGACGGTCGACCGGCTGGTCTGCCTCGCGGGCGGTGAGCTGATTGCCGACGGCCCGCCCCAGGAGGTCCTCAACTCCGAGGCCGTCCGACGGGTGTACCTGGGCGGCGCGATCATCAACGAGGCCGCGTCGTGAGCGCCCTGCTAGACGTCGAGGACCTCGTCGTCCACCACGGCCAGCTATGCGCGGTCGACGACGTGTCGCTCCACGTGGCCGAGGGCGAAGTGCTGGCCGTGGTGGGGGCCAACGGGGCGGGCAAGTCGACCCTGCTGCGCACCATCGCCGGCCTCCATCGCCCGAGCGCCGGCGTCGTGCACTTCGCGGGCGAGGACGTCTCCCGACTGGGAGCCCACGAGAGGGTGCGCCGGGGGATCTCCCTCGTGCCCGAGGGGCGACGGCTCTTCCGGTCGCTGACCCTCGAGGAGAACCTGCTCGTCGGGGCCCACAAGGCGCTCACGGGATCCTTCGACATCCCGGCCGTCTACGAGATCTTCCCGTGGATGCGCGAGCGTCGGCGCGCGAGCGTCGCGCAGTTCTCCGGCGGCGAGCAGCAGGCCGTGGCGATCGGCCGGGCCCTGGTCGCGAACCCCCGGGTCCTCATGCTCGACGAGGTCTCACTCGGCCTCGCCCCCATCGTCATCGAGCGGATCTACGAGGTGATCCCCTCCATCGTGGCCCAGGGCGTCGCCGTCTTGCTCGTGGAACAAGACGTCAGCCAGGGCCTCAAGGTGGCCCACCGGGTGCACTGCCTGCTCGAGGGGCGAACCTCGCTCGAGGGGCGGCCCGACGAGCTGAGCGCGCGTGACATCGAAGAGGCCTACTTCGGGGCCGACCTCCACCACAGTCAGCCGGGAGGTCCCTCGTGACCTGGACCAACGTCATCGTCCAGGGGATCCTCTTCGGGGGCTTCTACGCCCTGTTCGCCTGCGGGCTCTCCCTGCTCTTCGGGGTCATGCGGATAATCAACCTGGCCCACGGCGACATCGCCGTCGTGGCGGGCTACACCGCCGTCTTTCTGGTGCCCCACCTGCACATCGCCGAGGTCTGGGGCTTCGTCGTGGTCGTGCCTATCTTCGCCCTGGTCGGCTACGTTCTCCAGCGCACCCTCCTGCAAGCGGCCCTCGACCGCAGCCCGCTCACCACCCTTCTCGTCACCTTCGGCCTGTCGGTGCTGATCGAGAATCTCCTGCTCGAGATCTACACGGCGAACGGTCAGTCGGTGAACATCGGATCGTTGATCGGCAACTCGTGGCAGGTCAACTCGGTCATCTACGTCTCGTGGTTCCAGCTCGTGGTGCTCATCGTCGCCGTGGCGGTCCTCGGAGTGCTGCAGGTCTACCTATCCAAGACCAACACCGGCCGGCTGATCCGTGCCGTCTCCGACGATCGTGAGGCCGCGCAGATCTGCGGGGCGAACTACCGGCACATCTTTGGCATCGCGGCGGCCATCGCCGTGGCGACCGTCGCCCTGGCGGGCATCTCCTACGGCATCTTGACTGAGCTGACCCCGACGACCGGGGGCTCCCAGGTCCTGCTCTACGCCTTCGAGGCGGTGGTGATCGGGGGCATCGGCTCGTTGTGGGGGACGCTCATCGGTGGGATCCTGCTCGGGGTGGCCCAGCAGATCGGGGCTCACTACAACCCGGCCTACCAGGTCCTCGCCGGCCACGTCCTCTTCCTCGCGATCCTCGCGCTGCGGCCCCAGGGCCTCTTCGGCAAGAAGGAGGCCCTGACGTGAGTGCGACCCTGGTGCCCGACGTCGGGCGAACGGTGGTGCGGGCCAACTACCACCCGGCGACGCTCGTCGGTGGCTCGGTCGTCGTCGCGGCCTTCTTCAGCGCGGCGCCGTGGATCCTGCCCGCCGCGTGGGTGTCGGTGCTCAACAACTTCTTCTTGCTGCTGATCTTGGCCACGATGTGGAACCTGCTCGCCGGCTACGCCGGGATGGTCTCCATCGGCCAGCAGGGGTTCATCGGGCTCGGTTCGTACGCGTTGCTCTACCTCGCTCTCAAGGGGATGAACCCGTTCGCCGCCATCCCTCTGGCGGCCCTCGTCGCCGGGGTCATCGCCGTGCCGGTGACCTTCCTGCTCTTTCGACTGCGCGGGGGCTACTTCTCGGTGGCGACTTGGGTCGTGGCCGACAGCGCCATGCTCGTCATCTTGTCGATCTCGTACCTGGGCGGCGGCACCGGCCGGCCGATGCCGGGCCTCACCAGCCTCAGCCCGACCGAGTACAACCACGACTCGTACCTCGCGACGTGGCTGACGGCCCTCGTGGTGAGTGTCGGGACGTACCTGCTTCTGCGCTCGCGGCTCGGCTTGGTGCTCGCCTCGATGCGCGACAGCGAGACCGCCGCGCGCAGCTCGGGGGCCAAGGTCACCTCGACGCGTCGATGGATCTTCGTTATCGCCGCCATGGGCTGCGGCGCGGCCGGGGCGGTGCTCGCGATCAGCCAGCCCTTCGTCCAGCCCGGCAACGCGTTCAACATAAACTGGCTGGCCGAGATGCTCTTCGCCACAATCATCGGCGGCATCGGCACGGTCGAGGGTCCGATCATCGGCACGATCGTCTACTTCGTGCTCTACCAGACGCTCCAGGGACTGGGCGCCTGGTACCTGATCATCTTCGGCGCCCTCGCCGTCGCGGTCGCGCTGTGGCAGCCCGGCGGTGTGTGGGGGCTGGTGCGCGACAAGACCCGCTTCGAGCTATTGCCGGTCGGCTACCGGGTCCGCGAGAAGTAGCGCTCGCCCCGTGGTGTCGCTCAGAGCGGGCGACGGATCTCGGGATAGATCGAGGTGAGACAGCGCGTCAGGGCGTCGCGGAACTGGCGACGCTCGTCGCAGCCGAGGGTGGCGAAGATGCGCCCCTCGAGCTCGTCCATGCGACGGTCGCAC
>JAKABC010000212.1 GCA_021802025.1 Actinomycetes bacterium | reverse complement strand
CCACTCGGGCGCAACGGCGAGCCCGAGGCTCGCGGCGAGGGCCGCGGGGTCGGCGCCGAGCCGGGCCGTCTCGGCCGGGGTGAGGGCCCGTAGCCGGACCCGTTCGCCCGCGAGCTCGTCGGGCCCGTCGCCCACGTGGGCTAGAGGAACGGGAGGTACTCGCGTAGCTCCCAGTCGGTCGTCGCCGCGCAGTAGCGCTCCCACTCCGATCGTTTCACCGCGAGGTGCTGGGCCACGAGCTCGCCGCCCACCGCCTCGACGAGCTCGACGTCGGCCTCGAGTTCGGCCAGCGCGTCGGCGAGCGAGTGGGGCACGCCGACGGTCGCCTCGATGGTATCCAGGCCGTTGCCCGCCTCGGGAGCCCCGGGGTCGGCGTGGGCCACCACGCCCAGGCGGGCGGCCTGCAAGACGGCGGCGATCGCGGTGTGCACGACCGCCGCGCCGTCGCTCAGGCGGTGCTCGAGGCGGGTCCCCTCCCCCCTCGCCCCGGGGACCCGGATCGTCGCGCCACGGTGGTCGTAGCCCCAGTTAGCCCAGTAGCCCGAGAGCGACGCCGGCCGCAGTCGCTTGTAGGCGTTAACCGTCGGGGCGCACAGCCCGGCCAGGGCACGGTGATGCGCGATCAGTCCGCCGATCGCGTGGTGGGCCGCCGCCGAGAGACCGTCGGGGCTCGCGGCGTCGGCGAAGGCGTTGTGACCCGACTCGTCGCGCAGGGAGAAGTTGACGTGCAGACCCGATCCGCCGCGATCGCTCAGCGGCTTGCCCATGAAGGTGAGCAGCAGCCCGAAGCGGTGGGCGACCTCGCGGGCGAGCACCTTGAACAAGAAGGCGTCGTCGGCCGCGCGCAGGGCGTCGCTGTAGCGCAGGGTGAACTCGAACTGGGGCGAGTCGTACTCGGAGTTGACCGACTCGAGGGGCAGTCCGGCCGCGCGACCGGCCGCCCAGATCGCGTCGATGAGCCCGTCGGGGTCGACGGCCGGCCCGGTCCCGTAGACGAAGGCGCCCGGGGTGTCGCGGGGCCGCCACCCGCCCTGGCCGTCGGGCGCGAAGACGAAGGCCTCGAACTCAATCCCGACGTAGGGCGCGAGACCCAGGGCCCGCCAGTCCTCGACCGCCTTGGCGAGGGCGGTGCGCGGCGACACCGCGAGCGGCGCCCCGTCGCGGGTTAGCCCGGCCACCACCACGCGCGTCCCCGCCTCCCACGACGGGCGCAGGTCGCCCACCTCGAAGACGGCCTCGAAGTCGGGCAGGCCCTCGTTCCACCCGCTGCCCGGGGTGTAGGGGGTCATCGACCGGTCGTAGGCGAGGGCCCAGGTGCCCGTGCAGTGGCGCGCCCCGTCCTCGACCATCTCGGCCGGGATGTACTTGCCCCGCGCGAGGCCGAGGTGGTCGGGCCACAGGACCCGCACGCGATCGAAGTCTGCCGCCATCACGCCTCCTCGAGTGACGGGGCGAACGTAGCACGCCGTCGCGGAGACGGTTTGTAGTGTGGGGGAATCATTCGTACGCAAACGACTTCGGAGGACCGGTGGAGTTCCGACGCATCCTGCTGGAGGGCAACGCGGTCGAGGTGATCGCCGAGGGTCCGACCCTCGTCGCCGCCGACGGACGACGCGTCGAGGCGGCCACCGCCGTGCACCTGGCGCCGGTAGCCCCGACGAAGATCCTCTGCTGCCACCTCAACCACGTGTCGCGGGTGCGCGAGTTCGGGGTGGGCCTCCCGCCGGCGCCCACCTGGTTCCAGAAGCCGGTGTCGGCGCTCAACGCCCACGGGGGGGCCGTCGTGCGACCGGCCAACTGCCACTACCTCAACTACGAGGGCGAGGTGGCGATCGTGATCGGCCGCACCGCGCGCAACATCGCCCTCGCCGACGCCGCCCACTACATCTACGGCTACACGATCGCCAACGACTTCGGGCTGCACGACTTCCGCGACACCGACGCCGGGTCCATGCTGCGGGTCAAGGGCGCCGACACGCTCTGTCCGATCGGTCCGGGCGTCGTCACCGACTGGTCCTTCGCGCATAAGGGGCTGCGCACGAGCGTCAACGGCGAGGTCCGCCAGGACGGCTCGACCGACGAGATGGCCTGGGACATGCACTACCTGGTGACCGACCTCGCCCGGCTGATCACGCTCGTGCCCGGTGACGTGATCCTGACCGGCACGCCCGCGAACTCGCGGCCCATCGAGCCCGGCGACGTCGTCACCGTCGAGGTCGAGGGCCTCGGGGCCCTGACCAATCACGTCGTGGCCGGCCCGGCCCCGGTGAGCGACGAGGTCGGCGCCCAGCCGACCGCGACCGAAGAGGTGCTCTCCACCGCACTGGGGGGCGACTGGCCCGAGCGCGGACAACGCCGACCCACCCCGACGGACCGGGCCCAGCTCCCCTACCCCCGTGTTCGACCCCGGTTCGAGTCGTGAGCGCCCGAGCCGACGTCGCGGGCGTCTCGGTCGCCACCGGCCACTTCATCGCCAACGAGCGCGTCGACGCCTCGGCCACCTTCACTGACCGCAGCCCCCTCGACTGGTCGCTCGCCCTCGCGGAGGTG
>JAKABC010000211.1 GCA_021802025.1 Actinomycetes bacterium | reverse complement strand
CCTCGCCGATGACCCGCACGACGAGCGTCTCGCCTGCGGCGTTGCGCATCACCGTCTTGACGCTGAAGCCGACCCCCTCCTCCAGGCACCGGCGCACGAGGCCCTCGAGCTCACGGCGCCGCGACTCGTCGAGGATGCGCTCGACGAGTTCCGCGTCGTCGGGCGCCTCACCTCGTTCGAAACCGAGGATCTGGTAGAGCTCGTCGCTCCAGTTGAGCCGACCCGACACCGCGTCGACCGACCAGCCGGCGAAGCGCGCGATACGCCCGGCGATGCGGTTGATCGAGTGGCTCTCCTCGACCTCGTCGACCAGCCGGCGAAGAGCGCTCACGTCGCGGGCGATCCCCATCACCCCCACCACCTCGCCCCGCCCGTCACGCAGGGGAATCTTCGTCACGTCGACCACGAAGGAGTGCCCGTCTTTGGCGACACACGCGGCGCGGAAGCGCACGGTCGTACCCCGGGCGGCCTCGGCGAACATCTCGTTGGTGAGGTCGCGGTCCCCGGGGTCGATGAGCGGCTCGAAGGTCATCGCCAGCAACTCCTCGCGGCGGTAGCCCGTCAGCGCACACAGCGCGTCGTTGCAGTCGACGAACCGGCCCGACAGGTCGTAGGCGTAGATCGCGTCGGGGTGGCCGTGGAAGAGCGCGTCGAAGCCCCCCTCGCCGACGACCCTCGCGATCTCCTCGTCCATACGGTCCCTCCCCAGGACAGCGACGTCGAACTCGGCGCCGGAGCGGACCGGACTGACGAGGCCAACGTACCCGCGCGAACGCCGTCGTCAGTCGCCGCGACCCGCGTTCTAGGGGCCCTCACAGGTTGTCGCGACGGGGCCCGCACAACGTCGGCCCAACGAGGCGGTCGCGGGGCGGGAGGCTCGGGTGCCCCCGGCAGGAGTCGAACCCGCAACCTGACGGGTAGAAGCCGTCCGCTCTATCCAGTTGAGCTACAGGGGCGCCCCACCAGCGTAGTGAGCGCGCGGCTCCGGCGAGGGACCCGCGGCGGTCACCCCACCGGCGCGAGTGGCGCCCACGCGGGCCACACCGTCGACACCGCGACGCGATGAACCCTCGGGCGCGTCGGGCACCCTCACCGGGACCAGCCGCGACTCGCGGACCCGGCGAGCGCGCGGGGGGCCTGTGACATACTGGACAGGCTTGGTGGGCGTAGCTCAGTTGGTTAGAGCGCCAGGTTGTGGTCCTGGAGGTCGCGGGTTCGACCCCCGTCGCTCACCCCACGTGTAGCGGAGGTCGATTCGCGCGATCCCCGAGTAGAGTCCGCCTGAGGGCCGCACGGCCCGCCCGAGGGGGTGCCCATGACGGTGATTCGCGACGCGTTCTACATCGGTGGGGAGTGGGTGGCCCCGTCCTCGAGTGAGGTCCTCGAGGTCACGTCCTCGGGCACCGGCGAGCTCTACGCCACCGTACCCGCCGGTACGGCCGAGGACGCCGCTCGGGCCGTCGCCGCGGCCGCCGCGGCCTTCCCGGCCTGGTCGGTGACGAGCCCCAAGGAGCGCGGAGAGTTCCTCCAGCGCGTCTCGGAGAAGCTGGCTGAGCGGGCCGACGACCTCGCCCTCACGATCGCCCACGAGGTCGGCATGCCCCTGATGCTCGCCAAGGGGATCCAGGTCGGGCTGCCGACGATGAACTTCGCCGACCAGGCCCAGCGCATCCAGGAGTACGTCTGGGAAGAGGAGATCGGCCAGTCGGTAGTCGTGCGTGAGCCGGTGGGCGTCGTCGTGGCGATCACGCCGTGGAACTACCCCCTCCACCAGATCGCGCTCAAGGTCGCCCCCGCGCTGGCCGCGGGCTGCACCGTCGTGCTCAAGCCGAGCGAGGTGGCGCCGATCAACGCCTTCGCCCTGGCCGACATCTTCCACGAGCTCGGCCTGCCCAAGGGCGTCTTCAACCTCGTGACCGGAGTCGGTCCGGTCGTGGGCGAGGCCCTGGCCGGTGACCCCCGGGTCGACATGATCTCCTTCACGGGCTCGACCCGGGCCGGCAAGCGGGTCATGCACCTCGCGGCCGACGGGGTCAAGCGCGTCGCCCTCGAGCTCGGCGGCAAGTCGGCCAACGTCATCCTCGAGGACGCCGATATCAATAAGGCCGTCGCCGACGGCGTCTTCAAGTGCTACCTCAACTCGGGCCAGACCTGCTCGGCGCTGACCCGCATGGTGGTGCCCCGCTCACGCCTATCCGAAGTCGAAGAGATCGCCGTGACGACCGCGGCCGGCTTCGCCCCCGGTGACCCCATCACCGGGTCGAGTCTGCTCGGCCCATTGGTCAGCGCCACCCAACTCGAGCGGGTCCGCGACTACATCCGTCGCGGCGTCGACGAGGGGGCCCGCCTCTTGTGTGGTGGGACCGACCCGGTCGAGGGTCTCGGCGGGGGCTACTACGTCGCCCCCACCGTCTTTTCCGACGTGCGCAACGACATGACCATCGCCCAGGAGGAGATCTTCGGTCCGGTGCTCTCGATCATCCCCTACGACACCGAGGACGAGGCCGTCGAGATCGCCAACGACTCCGCCTACGGCCTGGCCGGTGGCGTCTGGGCCGGCACCGATGAGCGGGCCTTCGAGTTCGCGCGCAAGATTCGCGCCGGCCAGGTCGAGATCAACGGTGGCGCCTTCAACGTG
>JAKABC010000210.1 GCA_021802025.1 Actinomycetes bacterium | reverse complement strand
CGTCTGGATTAGACGGCCGTCCTCGTCGTCGAGCTTCTGACGCAGGCGGTGGACGTACGTGTGGACGTAGGCCGCTTCCTCGCCGTAGCCCCGCCCCCACACCGCACGCAGGATCATCTGGTACGTACAAGTGCGTCCGGCGTGGCGCGCCAGGTAGGCGAGGACGGAGAACTCCTTGGCCGTCAGGTCGACCCGGCGCCCGTGAACTCGTGCGTCGTGGTGCACGAGGTCGACCTCGAGCGCGCCCAGAGTGATGGACGTCGGGCCGGGCGGTGTCGTCGTGACCCCGCGGTCGCGCAGCACCGCGCGCAGTCGCGCGTCGAGCTCGCCCATCGAGAAGGGCTTAGTGACGTAGTCGCTGGCGCCACCGTCGAGGGCGGCGATCTTCGTGGACTCGGCACCGGTCGCCGAGAGGATGATGATGGGCACGTCGCTCCACTCGCGGATGCGCCGGCAGACCTCCAGGCCGTCGAGGTCGGGCAACCCGAGGTCGACGATCACGGCGTCGGGCTCGGCGGTGGCCGCGTGGACGATGCCCGTCTGCCCGTCGGGGGCCGCGGTGACCTCGTGACCGCTCGCCTCAAGTCCCAGGCGCAGCGCCCGCTGGAGTGAGCGGTCGTCGTCGATGACGAGGACCCGGGCCATCAGGGCGCCTCCGCGACGGGGAGGGTCAAGCTGAAGCGGGCCCCGCCGCCGGGCGCGGCCTCGCACCAGATGCGTTCACCGTGCGCCTCGACGAAGGTGCGCGCGATCGTGAGTCCGAGCCCCGAGCGTCCCCCGGTGTCGAACTGGGTGAAGCGGTTAAAGACCGCCTCGCGCTGGTCCTCGGGCACGCCGGGGCCCTCGTCGTCCACGGACAGGACGACCGTGGCCCCGTGGTGAGACACCGTGACGGTGACGGTGCCCGTCGGGGGTCCGTGGCGCAGCGCGTTATCGAGGAGGTTGACGAGCACCTGGTGCATGAGTCCGGGGTCGACGGCCAGGGCCGGCAGGTCCGGGTCCATCTCTAGGGTGACCCGCTGGCGCGCGAGCGAGGTCCGCACCGCCGCGAGGGCGTCGTCGATCAGCTGGCGGCCCGTCGTCGCCTCGCGGTGCAGGGTCAAGACCCCGGCCTCCAGCCGCGAGAGGTCGAGGAGGTTGGTGACCATTCGGGTGAGCCGGTCGGCCTCGACGTCGATCAGTCGATAGAGCTCCTCGGCGTCGGGCGCGCTCAGCGTCGCTCCCCGCTCGAGCAGCGTCGACGAGGCCACCTTGATCGTGGCGAGAGGGGTGCGAAGGTCGTGGCTCACGGCGCCCATCAGCCCGTGGCGGAACCGGTCGGCCTCTTCGAGCAGCTGGGCGCGCAGCGCCTCGTCGCGCAGTCTCGCGCGTTCGAGGGCGACGGCGGCGTCGTTGGCGAAGGCGGTGAGCACCTCACGCTCGGTCGACGTCTGGGATTGGCCACGCAGGGCCAGCATCGCCACGGCTCGACCCGACGACGAGAGGGCCACCGCTCGCAGGCCGTCCCCGTTGAGCACGTCGGGTCCCACGGTGACCGGTCGGCCGGACGCCGGGTCGAGACGAGCGAGGTCCTCGGCGGTGAGGGGCTCGCCGGAACTGGCGACCACCACGAGGTGGCCCTCGCGCAGCTGGAGCAGGGCGGCGCCCGCCACGCCAAAGACGGTGCGGGCCGTCGCGACGATCGAGCGCAGCAGGGACTCGACGGGCTCGTCGGCGACGAGGCTCTCCGAGACGGCCGCCATCTGGCGCACGACCTCGCGACCGTGGCGCGCCTCGGTGCGGGTGACATCCAGGGTCGCCACGATCTGGGCGACCAGCAGCATCACGACGACGTAGACCGCGAGGGCCACCCAGTCTTGGCCCGAGCTCACCTGGAGCGTCCCGTACGGGGGGATGAAGAAGAAGTCGTAGACGAGGAACCCGGCGACGACGGTGAGCGCTCCAGCGACGAATCCGCCGATGGCGACCCCGAGGACGACGGGGACGATGAGGACGAGGGCGTCGGTCGAGATCGCCAGGTCGGTCCTTAGGGGCACGAGGAGCGCCGCCACGATCGCGAGGCTCCCGAGTCCCGCGGCTACTCCCCACCAGCGACGCCTCACGCACTCAGTATCGCCGAGCGTCGCGTCCGGGACTCGTTCAGAAGTTTTTCAGGGCCGGAGCGCAGTGTACAGAACGGCTCCAGTCGGAGCTCGCGACGATGGGGCAATGGCAGACTTCCTCGTCGTCCTCGGCGTCATCGCGTTCACTGCGGCGATGCTCGGCCTCATCGCGGCTCTCGGCCGGCTATGAGCGCCACCGAACTCATCCTGCTCGTGGTGAGCGTCGTGATGTTCCTCTATCTCGGCTACGCCATGTTCAAGCCCGAGCGGTTCTGATGGGATTCCTCCTCACCCTGGTCCTGCTCGTCCTCACCCTGGCCGTCGCCTGGCGATACCTGGGCTCCTACTTGGCCGCGGTCTTCGACGGACGCGTCCACTGGCTCGGGTGGGTGGAACGGCCGCTCTACCGCCTCCTCGGTACGGCGCCCGAGAAGGAGCAGTCCTGGAAGCGTTACGCCAGCGCGCTCGTCGTGTTCTCTGGCCTGTCGATCCTGTTGACCTACTTGGTCCTGCGACTCCAGGGACACTTGCCCTTCAACCCCCAGCACCTCGGG
>JAKABC010000028.1 GCA_021802025.1 Actinomycetes bacterium | reverse complement strand
GCCTGTGGCGAAAGGGCGCGCCCTTCGTGGCGCGCCGCACCCGGGCGGCACACCCGCTGACGGCGGGACGCCGGTGACCCTCGGGCCCGAGCTCGCCGAGCTCGACGAGCACCCGCGCGGTATCGGTGCGTCGCGCCGGGTCGTGCGCGCGCTGCTCCGGCGCGTGCGCGGGGGCACCGTCGAGCTGGTCGAGGGCGAGCGCACCACCCGCTTCGGCGAGGGACGGCCCCTCGCGCGCGTGGTGGTCCACGACCCGCGCGCCTACCCCGCCCTCGTGCGCCGGGGCTCGGTCGGGCTGGGGGCGAGCTACGCGGCCGGCTGGTGGGACTGTGAGGAGCTGACCGACCTCGTGCGGATCCTCGAGCGCACCGCTTCGCCCGGGCGCCGGCGCGCCGACGCCCTGGCCCGGCGCCTATCCCTCTTCGTCGAGCCGGCCCGGCGCCTTAACGAGCGGGTCCGCCCGCCCGAGCGGACGCGCACCCGCGAGCAGGACCGCCAGCACGTGCGCGCCCACTACGACCTCTCCAACGACTTCTTTGAGCTGATGCTCGACGAGACGATGATGTACTCCTGCGCCTTCTTCGAGCGGCCCGAGGTCACCCTGGCCGAGGCCCAGACGGCCAAGCTGGACCGGCTCTGTCGCAAGCTGGCGCTGTCCCCCGACGACCACGTCGTCGAGATCGGCACGGGCTGGGGCGGGTTCGCCCTGCACGCCGCGCGCCACTACGGCTGTCGCGTGACCACGACCACGATCTCGGACGCCCAGTTCGAGTACGCGTCGCGCCGGATCGCCGCGGCCGGGCTCACTGAGCGGGTGCGCGTGCTTGACCGCGACTACCGCGAGCTCGAGGGGACCTTCGACAAGCTGGTCTCGATCGAGATGATCGAGGCGATCGGGTGGCGCCAGCTCGACACGTTCTTCGCGACCTGCGCCCGCCTGCTCGAGCCCGGCGGGCTGATGGGCCTGCAGGCCATCGTCATCGACGACCGCAGCTACGAGCGCGCCAAGCGCCGCGAGGACTTCATCAAGCGCCTCGTCTTCCCGGGCGGCTTTCTGCCCTCGATCGAGGCGATGACCCGCTCGAGCACGCGGGAGAGCGACCTGCGCGTGGTCGACCTGGAGGACATCGGACGCCACTACGCCGAGACCCTCGCGCGCTGGCGGGCCCACCTCGAGGCGCGCGCCGGGGCCGTCGCCGAGCTCGGGCTCGGTGAGGGGTTCGCGCGGCTGTGGCGGATGTACCTGTGCTACTGCGAGGCGGCCTTCCTCGAGCGCCACGTGAGCGACGTCCAGGTCGTCTTCGCCCGCGACCGCTGGCGCGCGGCGCTGGCCCCCCAGCCGACCCGGACCTAGCGTCCTAGGCGAGGAGCGACTCGACCGCCGCGACGGCGCTGGCCGCGCTCGGACCGGTCCAGCCCGCGGCCCCGAGGGAGAGGGCGTGGGCCCGGTCGCGGATGGCCCGGCCCCCCACGAGGACCGGCGCGTCCACCCGGCGCGCGACCGCCCCGATCGTCTCACGCACCGCGGCCTCGAGCCCCTCGGCCGTCACCCCGATCAGCACCGCGACCAGTCGGTCGGCGCCGGCGGCCATCTCGGCGAAGGAGTCGGCCGGGGCGTTCGCGCCCAGGTCGATCGGCTCGAGGTGGGCCGCGCGCAAGAGGTCGGCCACGATCGCCACCGGCAGGGAGTGGCTCTCGCCGGGCGGCGCACCGAGCACGACCGAGCCGCGCGCGCGGCCCCGGCGCGCGAAGCGCGGGCCCATCCGCCCGATCACCCGGGTCGCCACGACGCTCGCGCGGTGCTCATCGGCGACCGAGATCACCCCGGCCTCCCACCGATCGCCGACGTGGCGCAGGGCCGGCACCAACAGCTCCTCGTAGACCGCACTCGGCGTCGTGCCCGAGGCCATCGCCCCCTCGACGATCGACCAGGCCCCGGCCTCGTCGCCGCGCACCATTCGCTCGGCCAGTCGTCCGGGACGCGCCGGCCGCTCCCGAACCGGGTGGGCGCCCGGAGTCGCCAGGGCCTCGAGGTCGGCGCGCTCGACGAGCCAGGTCGCACCCTCGCGCTCGGCCGCGAGCCGGCCGGTGCGCACGTAGTGGTAGACGGTCATGTAGTGCACGCCGAGCCGCGCGGCCGCCTCGCGCAGGCCCACCCGGTCGCTCGCGCTCACCCCCTTATTTTACTGCTAATCGGCCACCGACGCGCGGTCGGCCGCGACGTCGCGCCGGCGCGCGAGCGCCAGGGCGCCGGCCGTCGCCCACCCGAGCGCGATCGCCAGCCAGTAGTTGGCCAGCCGGTAGACGAGGACGGCCGCGAGGGCCGGCACGCGCGCCGCGCCGTAGGCGACGAGCACCACGGTGAGGCTGCCCTCGACCAGGCCGAGGCCCCCCGGGGCGATCGGCAGGGCCGCGACGACCTGGCTCACGCCGTAGGCGAGGAGGAGCCCGGCCCACGGCACCCGGGCGCCGACGGCGCCGAGGGCGGCGAGCAGGCACATCGCGTCGGCGAGCCACAGGCCGATCGCCAGCGCGATCGACGCGGCCGTGGCGCGCCGGCCGAGCGTGATGGCGCGCATCGAGGCGAGCGTCGCGTCGAGACGCTCCCCGAGGGCCCCGCGGGGCCGACCGGTGAGCCGGCGGGCCGCGCGCAGGAGCCCCTCGAGCAGACCGACCACGAGGTCGCGCCGGGCG
The DNA here is from genome assembly GCA_021802025.1 of Actinomycetes bacterium. Taxonomy (GTDB): domain Bacteria; phylum Actinomycetota; class Acidimicrobiia; order Acidimicrobiales; family RAAP-2; genus RAAP-2. The sequence continues at coordinate 11,803 of JAKABC010000028.1, read as the reverse complement.
AGGACGACCCCCGCCCCCACCACCACGACGAGGGCGACCCCGGTCACGCCCGGCCCGACGTGGCTCGAGCCACCCACGAGCGCCACGAGGATCGCCGCGACGAGCACCAGCGAGAGGCCGATCGCCTGGGCCACGATCACCGTGATGATCGCCCACGCGCTGGCCGCCGCGCTCGCCCCACGCCGGCGGTACTGGCGGTAGCGGTACAGGCTCGAGACGGCCGGCTCACCCGGAACGCTGAGGGCGATGGCGTCGTTCGCCAGGGTGATCGCGTAGAGCTCGCCGAAGCCGAGCCGGGCCCCGCCCGAGGCGAGCACGACCCGCTGGAGGGCCGCGTAGCAGGCGAGCGAGAGCGCCTCACAGACGAGCGCCGCCAGGGCGTCGCCCGCGCGCAGGTGGGCCAGGCGGTGGCTCGCGCCCGCGAAGTCGCCGCGGTGGGCGAAGAGCACGACGAGCACCACCGCACCCACGACGAGGCCCCCGGCCCAGCGCGCGAGGAGCCGGCCGGTCATGCGCGGCGCCGCGACCTCCTCCACGCGGCCACGCTACCGAGGTGCGGCGAACACTTTCTAAGGTGGCGGGGGGAGGTGGCCATGGCGGAGTTCCGGGGACGGATCGGTCGGGACTGGCGCGACTCGGTGCCGGACTGGCCCGACGAGCCGCGTGCGCCCGACGGCGCGCCCAACGTGGTGCTCGTCGTGCTCGACGACGTCGGCTTCGCCCAGCTCTCGTGCTACGGCTCGGACATCGCGACCCCGGTCATCGACGGCCTCGCCGCGCGCGGGGTGCGCCTGGCGAACTTCCACACGACCGGGCTGTGCTCGCCGACCCGGGCGTGCCTGCTCACCGGGCGCAACCACCACCGCAACGCGATGGGCCGGGTGGCCGACCTCGCGGTCGGCTACCCGGGGTACTGGGGCGTCCCCCCGCGCGAGAACGGCTTCTTGTCCGAGATCCTGCGCGAGGCCGGCTACGCCACCTACTGCGTGGGCAAGTGGCACCTCACCCCCGAGGACGCGACCAACGTGGCCGGCGCGCGCGACACCTGGCCGCTCGCTCGGGGCTTCGATAGGTGGTACGGGTTCCACGGGGGCGAGACCCACCAGTTCGTGCCGGCCCTCTTCGAGGACAGCCACGCGCGACGCCCCCCGCGCGAGCTCGACGACTACCACCTCAGCGAGGACCTGGCTGACCGGTCGATCGAGTTCCTCGGCGACCTGCGCGCGGTCGATCCGACCCGACCCTTCTTCCTCTACCTGGCCTTCGGCGCCTGCCACTCGCCCCACCAGCCGCCCGCCCGCTGGCTCGAGCACTACCGCGGCCGCTTCGACGCGGGCTGGGACGCGTGGCGTGAGGAGACCTTCGCCCGCCAGCGCGCGCTGGGCCTCTTCGCGGACACCGTGGCGATGTCGGCGCGACCGGCGTGGGTGCGGCCCTACGACGAGCTCGACGAGCGCGAGCGCCGGGTCGCGGCGCGCTTCATGGAGGCCTACGCCGGCTTCCTCTCCCACGCCGACGAGCAGCTCGGGCGCGTGCTGGCCTTCATCGAGGGGCTCGCCGAGCTCGAGAACACCCTGGTCGTCGTGGTCTCGGACAACGGGGCGAGCGCCGAGGGCGGGTCCGAGGGCTCGATCAACGACGTGCGCCTGACCAACCTCGACCCCGCCCCGACCGAGGAGATGGACCGGCGCCTCGACGAGATCGGCGGGCCGACCACCCACAACAACTACCCGTGGGGCTGGACGATGGCCGGCAACACCCCCTTTCGCCGCTGGAAGCGCGAGGTCCACCAGGGCGGGGTCTGCGACCCGTGCGTCATCACGCTCGGCGACCGGCTCGAGGCCGGCGCCATCCGCCACCAGTTCGCCCACGCCATCGACCTTGTGCCCACGATCCTCGACCTCGCCGGGGTCGCGGCGCCCGCGCGCGTCGCCGACACGCCCCAGAGCCCCCTGGATGGGGTGAGCGTGGCGGCCGTGCTCGCCCCGGGCGGGGCCGAGGTCCCCGAGCGCCACGAGACCCAGTACTTCGAGATGTTCGGCTCGCGCGCGATCTACCACCGCGGGATGAAGGCCGTCACCTTCCACCCCGTCGGGCCCCTCTACGACGACCAGGACCCCAACGCCGCCTTCGACGACGACGTCTGGGAGCTCTACGACACGCGCGTCGACCCCACCGAGACCCACGACCTCGCCCCGGCGCGCCCCGAGGAGGTCGCCGCGCTCGTGGCGCGCTGGTGGCGCGAGGCCGAGGCCAACCAGGTGCTGCCCCTCGACAACCGGGTCCTCTGGGCGCTCGTGCACCCTAGGCCCGACCGGCGCGCGCCGCGCGAGCGCTTCCGCTACTTCCCCGGCGGCGCCCCGGTGCCCGAGCCGGTCGCGGTGAACGTGCGCAACCGCTCCCACGCGATCGAGGTCGACCTCGAGGTGGGCGAGGGGCCCCGCGACGGGGTCCTGCTCGCCCTCGGCACCGCCCTGGGGGGCTTCTCCCTGCACGTGCTCGAGGGTCGGCCCCGCTACGTCCACAACCTCTACGGCACAGAGCGCCACGTCGTCTACGCCGACGTCGCGCTCTCGCCCGGTCGCCACGAGGTCGTCTACCGCTTCGACAAGGACGACGGACCCGGCGGCACCGGCACGATTAGCGTCGACGGGGTGGCGGTGGCTAGTGGCCCCATCCCCCGCTTCACCCCCTCGGGCTTCAACGGCACCGGGGTCGGGGTGACCTGCGGCTACGAATGGGGCCCGCCGGTCGGCGAGGGCTACGTGGCGCCCTTCGCCTTTCCCGGCACGATCCACCGCTGCGAGGTCGTCACACTCGGACCGGTCGTGCGCGACCCGCTGGCCGAGCTCGAGGCGATCCTCGCCGAGCAGTAGCGACGGGCCAGCGCCGCACCCGCCCCCTCTCTAGGCTCAGATAATGGCGACTCACCGTCACGACCGACGGCCCCGCGGCGCCCGCAGCGCCCACCGCGGCCCCGACCTCATCGAGGAGGCGAGCCGGCTCGTTCGATCGCGCGAGCCCCTCGAACTGCTCGACTACGCGAGCGGTCTCGTCGCGGCCCTCGACCCGCGCCGCGCCGACCCCCTCGCCCGGGTCCGGGCGACCTCGCGCGACGCGAACGGTCTCGCCCAGTTCGTCGCGGCGCTGGCCGACACCGCGGGCGTCGGCGCCGCGGCCCTGCTCGCGTGCATCAGCGAGCTGGCCCCCGACGCCCCGACCCGCACGCGCGCGCGCACGGTGCTCGAAGGACGCGACGAGGCGCTGCCCGAGTGGCTCGCCCACCTCGGCGCGATGTCGGTCACGCGCGCCCTGACGGTCTCCCACGCCCTCGGCGACGGCGAGGACGTGATGCTCGAGCTGCGCCTAGCTGGGCGCACCGCCACGGTCGCGGTCTACGTGGACCACGACCTCGGCACCGTCGTGAAGGACGCCTTCGTCCTCCCGGTCGGCCTCGAGCGCGCGCTCGAGGCCGGACGCGGGGCGCTCGACAACCCGGACCTGGTCGTCGCCGACGTGGACCTCGCCGTCGCGCGCGCCCGGATCGCCGAGGCGCTGGACCTCGCCGACGCGACCTACCCGCCCTACGAGAGCGAGACCTGGCCCCTCTGCCAGCCGATCCTCGAGTGGGCGCTGCGCACGCTGCCCGACGATGGTGCGGGCTACGCGCGGGAAGAGTGGGACGACGACGAGCGCGACGCCCTGGCCGACGCGTTCTTTGCGAGCGCGGCGGGAAGAGCGCTCGACGACGAGGCCCACCGTGACCTGTTCGCCTCCCTCGTCTGGTACAAGACGGGCTACGGCGCCGGCGACCCTCTGCGCTGGAGCGCCGTCTCGGTCGAGATCGTCCTCGACTGGCTCCCGCGCAAGGTCCTCGGGCCCGAGGGCCAGCTGGCCCTGGCGCCGGGATTGCTGCGCGCCCTCATCCCCTACGGCCACGCCCAACGGGGAATCCGCCTCGAGCTGACGGCCGAGGCCCTCGCCACCCTCGAGCGCTTCGAGCCGGATTACCGCCGCCGGATCGGGACCTAGGGCAGGGTGTAGATCTCGGGCCCGTCCTCGGTCACCACGACGGTGTGCTCGAAGTGGCTCGAGAGCTGGCCGTCGGCCGTCATGACGCTCCAGCCGTCGTCGAGCACGTAGGTCTCGTAGGTGCCCACGTTGACCATCGGCTCGATGGCGAAGGCCATGCCGACCTTGAGGGTGGGTCCGGGCGTGCCCGGCCAGTAGTTGGGCACCTGGGGGCTCTCGTGCATGGCGGTGCCGATGGCGTGGCCGACGTACTCGCGCACCACCGAGAAGCCCGCCGCCTCGGCGACCTTTTGGACGGCCCGGCCGACCTCGTGGAGGCGACGACCCTTCACCAGCTGGTCGACGCCGGCGTAGAGGGAGCGCTCGGTCACGGCCATGAGCCGCGTGGCGAGCTCGCTGACCTCGCCCACGGGCGCCGAGTAGGCGGCGTCGCCGTGGTAGCCCTCGACGATGGCCCCCGCGTCGACCTTGATGATGTCGCCCTCTTGCAGCACGTACTCCCCGGGGATGCCGTGGACGATCATGTCGTTCGGGCTCGTGCAGATCACGGCCGGGAAGCCGTGGTAGCCGAGGAAGTTCGAGCGCGCGCCGCGGCGCTCGAGCACCTCGGCCGCCAGCTCGTTGAGCCGCGCCGTGGTGACCCCGGGCTTGATCGCGGCCCGGGTGACCTCGTGGATCTCGGCCACCACCCGGCCGGCCCGGCGCATCTTGGCGAGCTCGTCGGGGCGACGGATCACGCGAGGCCCCGCGCCGCGAGGGCCGCCTCGAGGCTGGCCGAGACCTCCTCGACGCTGCGGTCGCCGTCGATCGTCACCAGCAGGCCCTTCGCGTCGTAGAAGTCGATCAGGGGGCGGGTGTCGCGCTCGTAGGCCGCCAGGCGCGCGCCGATCGCTTCGGGGGTGTCGTCGGCGCGCTGGACGACCCGGCCGCCGCAGCGCTCGCAGACCCCCGTCTGGGCCGAGGGGTCGCTGAGGGTGTAGTTCGTCCCGCAGCCCTCGCAGACCCGCCGGCCGCTCAGGCGCGCCACCACGAGCTCGTCGGGCAGCTCGACCAGCACGCACAGCCCGACCCCCGCCGGGGCCAGGATGCGGTCGAGCGCCTCGGCCTGGCCGCGGGTGCGGGGGTAGCCGTCGAAGACCGCCCCGGCCGCGGCGTCCGGCGCGGCCAGGCGCTCCTCGACGAGGCGGTTGACGAGGTCGTCCGAGACGAGCTCGCCGGCCTCGAGGACCCGGCCGACCTCGCGGCCGAGGTCGCTGCCGGCGCGCACCGCGGCGCGCAGGATGTCCCCGGTCGAGAGGTGGACGAGGCCGTGGCGGGCGCGCAGCAGCTCACCCTGGGTGCCCTTGCCCGCCCCCTGCTTGCCCAGCAGGACGACGTAGATGGGTGCGGTCATGACTAGCGCTTCAAGAAGCCTTCGTAGTTGCGCATCATCAACTGGCTGTCGATCTGGCGCATCGTCTCGAGCGAGACGCCCACCGCGATGAGCAGGGTCGTGCCGTAGTACGGGAAGCGGTTGATCTGCCACAGCGACATCAGGATGCTCGGGATCACCGCCACCGACGCGAGGAAGACGGCCCCCACCACGGTGATCCGGCTCAGCGTGCGGCTGAGGTAGCGCTCGGTCGGCAGGCCCGGTCGGATGCCCGGGATGAAGCCGCCCTGCTGGCGCAGGAGCTCGGCCTGCTGGTGGGGCTCGAAGGCGATGTAGACGTAGAAGAAGGTGAAGGCGAAGATCAGCACGAAGTCGGCGACGATGTAGAAGAGGTTCGTCGGCGAGAGCGAACTGGTCACGAAGTGCTGGAAGGTGGCCCAGGGCACGATGTTGCTGAGCAGCACCGGGATGTAGAGGACCGACGAGGCGAAGATGATCGGGATCACGCCCGACTGGTTCACCTTGAGCGGGATGTAGGTCGACTGGCCGCCCATCTCGCGCCGGCCCACCACCCGTCGAGCGAAGGTCACCGGGATGCGCCGCTGGCCGTTGTCCATGAAGACGATGAAGACCACCAGCGCCAGGGAGATCACGAGGATCGTGTAGAACTTGAGCGGCCCGCCCTCGGCGTAGACGGCGCGGCCCCCCGAGGGCAGCCCGGCCACCACGTTGGCGAAGATCAGCAGGCTCATCCCCTGGCCCACCCCGCGCTGGGTGATCAGCTCGGCCAGCCACATCACGAAGGCCGTGCCGGCGGTGAGGATGACGACCATGAACAGCCCCAGCCACAGGGTGAACTTCGGGATGAGGTCGATGTTGAAGCCGAGCAGCGCCTGGTCGTGGCCGTGGAAGGCGTAGATGAGGCCGGTCGACTGCAACAGGGCGAGGGCGATGGTGAGGTAGCGGGTCGTCTGGGTGATCTTCTTCTGGCCGACGGCGCCCTGGTCGCGCCACTCGGTCAGCTTGGGGATGACCGTGGTGAGCAGCTGGATCACGATCGAGCTCGTGATGTAGGGCATGACCCCCAGGCCGAAGACCGCCAGGCGCGTCAGGGCCCCGCCCGAGAAGAGGTTGAGGAACCCGAGCACGCCCGAGGCTCCGGCCTTGGACTCGAGGAGCTGCACCTGGGTCCAGCTCACCCCGGGGATCGGGATGTTGGCGCCCAACTGGTACAGGCAGATGATCGCGACCGTGAACAGGACCTTGTTGCGCAGGTCCGGGACCCGGAAGATGTTCGCCAGGCGCTGGAGCACCGTCCCCCCTCGGAGCTATCGGTTCTGGTGCTGGTTGCCGGCGGCCGGCGGGCGCACGCTGAAGGGCGGGTCGAGGACCGTGACGGTCCCCCCGGCGGCCTCGAGGGCCGCGCGGGCGCTCTCGCTGAAGGCGTGGGCCGAGACCGACAGCGCGCTCGACACCGAGCCCCGACCGAGGACCTTGACGAGGTCGCCCTTCTTCGCGAGCCCCCGGGCGACGAGGACGTCGTAGGAGATCTCGCTCACCCCGAGCGCCGCGAGGGCGTCGAGGTTGACCGGGGTGTAGGCGACCCGGAAGGGGTTGGTGAAGCCCTTGAGCTTGGGGATGCGCGCGAGCAGCGGCAGCTGGCCGCCCTCGAAGCCGGCCGGGATCTGGCGGCGGGCCTTCTGGCCCTTGGTGCCGCGCCCGGCCGTCTTGCCGCCCTTGCCGGCGATGCCGCGACCGACGACCTTGCGTCGGCGCGTCGCGCCCTCGGGCGAGGTGAGTTCGTGCAGCTTCATCTCTAGACCTCTTCCACGCTGATCAGGTGCGGCACGCGCGCGATCATCCCACGGATCTCGGGACGGTCGGGCAGCACGTTGGACTGGCCGATGCCGCGCAGCCCGAGGGCGCGCAGCGTCCCGCGGTGCTTGGGCTTGGTGGCGATCGACGAGCGGATCTGGGTGACCTTGAGTGACATGGCTACTCCGTGACCTTGAACAGGTCGCCCTCGCGCTGGCGCTCGCGGTAGGCCCGCAGCGTCCCGGCCGGCACGACCTCGTCGGCGGCCTTGCCGCGCACCGCCGCCAGCTCCTCGGGCCGGCGCAGCTGCTTGAGGCCCTCGATGGTGGCGTGGGCGACGTTGATGGAGTTGGACGAGCCGAGCGACTTGGCGATGATGTCGCGCACGCCGGCCAGCTCGAGGATGGCCCGCGCGGCGCCCCCGGCGATCACGCCGGTGCCCGGCGCGGCCGGCTTCATGAGGACCCGGCCGGCCCCGGCCTCGCCGATGACCGGGTAGACGATGGTCGTGCCGGCCAGGGGGACCTCGAAGAGGTTCTTGCGGGCCTCCTCGATGCCCTTCTGGACCGCCAGGCCGGCCTCCTTGGCCTTGCCGTAGCCCAGGCCCACCCGGCCCTTGCCGTCGCCGATGACCATGAGCGCGGTGAACGAGAAGCGCCGCCCGCCCTGGACGACCTTGCTCACGCGGTTCACCTTGATGGTGCGCTCTTCGAACTGCTCGACCTCTGACATCAGAACTCCAGTCCCTGCGCGCGCAGGGTCTCGGCGAAGGCCGCGATACGGCCGTGGTAGTCGTTGCCCCCGCGGTCGAAGACGACCGCCGTGACCTGGGCCTCCTTGGCCCGGCGGGCCAGCACCTCGGCGACGGCGCGGGCGCCCTCGATGTTGCCCCCGTCGACCCCGCGCAGCTCGGACTCGACCGAGGAGGCCGCGACGAGGGTCCGCCCGGCCACGTCGTCGATGATCTGGGCCGAGATGTGCCGGTTGGTCCGGCTCACCGCGACGCGCGGGCGCTCGGGCGTGCCCGCGATCTTCTTGCGCAGGCGCGCGTGACGGCGCTGGCGCAGCTCTCTGGTGGTGCGTGCCATTACTTAGCGGCCTTTCCTGCCTTGCGCGCCACCCGCTCGCCCAGGTAGCGCACGCCCTTGCCCTTGTAGGGCTCGGGCTTGCGGATCTTGCGGATGTTGGCGGCCACCTGGCCGACCGTCTCCTTGTCGGCGCCCTTGACGACGATGCGCGTCGGGCTGGGCACCTCGAAGGTGACCCCGGCCGGGGCGGTGAACTTCACCGGGTGGCTGAAGCCCAGCGAGAGGTCGAGGGCGTCGGGGCCCGCGGCCGCGGCGCGGTAGCCCACGCCGATGATCTCGAGCTCCTTGCGCCACCCGTCGGTGACCCCGGTGACCATGTTGGCGACCAGGGTGCGGGTCAGCCCGTGGAGGGCCTTGTGGGCCGTCTCGTCGCTGGCGCGGGTGACGAGGAGGGTGTCCCCCTCGCGCTCCACGGCGACGCCCGCGGGCAGCACCCGGGTCATCGTCCCGTTGGGGCCGGTGACGGTGATGGCGTCGGTGGCCACCTCGACGGTGACCCCGGCCGGCACGGTGATCGGGCTACGTCCGATGCGCGACATCAGTCCTCCCTCCTGGCGGCGAGCGGGCTACCACACATAGCAGAGCACCTCGCCACCCAAGCGGGCCCGTCGGGCCTCGCGGTCGGTCATCAGGCCGTGGCTCGTCGAGACCACGGCCACGCCCACGCCGCCGAGGACCTTGGGCATCTGGTCACACTTGGTGTAGACGCGCAGTCCCGGCTTGGAGACGCGCTTGATGCCCATGATCGACTTCTTGCGGTCGTCGGTGTACTTGAGCGTGATCTCGAGCGTCGAGCCCGGCTTGTTCGTGTTCGCGCTCACCCGGTAGTCGGCGATGAAGCCCTCGCGCTTGAGCAGTTCGGCCAGGCTCTCTTTGAGCTTCGAGCTGGGCATCGCCACCGAGTCGAAGGTCGCCGAGTTGGCGTTGCGGATGCGCGTGAGCATGTCGGCGATGGGGTCGGTCATCGTCATATCGGCCTCCCTACCAGCTCGCCTTGGTGACGCCCGGGACCTCGCCCGCGTGCACCATCGCGCGCAGGCAGATCCGACAGAGGCCGAACTTGCGGTAGACCGAGCGCGGCCGCCCGCAGCGCTCGCAGCGCGTGTAGGCGCGCGTCGAGAACTTGGGGGTCCGCTGCTGCTTGATGCGAAGTGCCTTCTTGGCCATCTCTAGCGATTCTCCTGTCTGAAGGGGAAGCCGAAGGCCCGCAGGAGCGCCCGCCCCTGCTCGTCGGTCTCGGCCGTCGTGACGATCGTGATGTCGAAGCCGCGGGGGGCGTCGATCTTGTCGTAGTCGATCTCCGGGAAGATCAGCTGGTCGTTGATCCCGAAGGTGTAGTTGCCCCGTCCGTCGAACGACTTGGGCGACAGGCCGCGGAAGTCCCGGATGCGCGGGATGGCCAGGCTCACCAGTCGGTCGAAGAACTCCCAGGCCCGGTCGCCGCGCAGGGTGACCTTCGCGCCGATCGACTGGCCCTCGCGCAGCTTGAAGCTGGCGATCGACTTCTTCGCCCGGGTCACCACCGGCTTCTGGCCGGTGATCGCCTCGAGGTCGCGCTGGGCCCCCTCGAGCAGGGAGGCCTGCTGGGTGGCCCGGCCGACGCCGGCGTTGATCACGATCTTCTCCAGGCGCGGGACCTGCATGATGTTGGCCAGGCCGAGCTCGTCCTTGAGCTGGGCCCGGATGGTCTCGTCGTAGCGGACCTTGAGACGGGGTCGCGTCGCGGTCGTCATAGCACCTCTCCACACTTGCGGCAGACGCGCGACTTCGCGCCGTCGGCCGTGTCGAAGCCGACCCGGGCCGGGCCCTTGTGCTTGTCGCACCACAGGGCCACGTTCGAGGCGTCGAGCGGCATGAGCTTGTCGATGATGCCGGCCTGCATGGTCGCGCCCTGCTGCTTGGTGGCCCGCTTGGCGATGTTGATGCCGTCGAGGATCACCTTGTTCGCCTTGGGCAGGGCCTCCACCACGCGCGCGCGCTCGCCGCGGAACTTGCCCGCGAGCACCAGCACCTCGTCACCCTTACGGATCTTCATCACAGCACCTCCGGGGCCAGCGAGATGATGCGCATGAACTTCTTGTCGCGCAGCTCGCGCCCGACGGGCCCGAAGATTCGGGTACCCCGGGGCTGGAGCTGGTCGTTGATGAGCACGGCCGCGTTCTCGTCGAACTTGATGTACGAGCCGTCGGGACGGCGCTTCTCCTTGGCCGTGCGCACGACGACGCAGCGCACCACGTCGCCCTTCTTCACGGCCGCGCCGGGGATGGCGTCCTTCACGGTGGCGATGAAGACGTCACCGATCGACGCGTAGCGCCGGCGTGAGCCGCCGAGCACGCGGATGCACAGGACCTCCTTGGCCCCGCTGTTGTCGGCCACCTTGAGCCTCGACTCCTGCTGGATCATCGGGCACGCTCCACGATCTCGGTCAGGCGCCAGCGCTTGAGCTTCGAGAGCGGGCGGGTCTCTTGGACCCGGACGCGGTCGCCGACCTTGGCCTCGTTCTTCTCGTCGTGCACGTAGAGCTTCTTCGTGCGCAGCACGGTCTTGTTGTAACGAGGGTGGGCGACGCGCTCGTTGACGGCCACGACGAGCGTCGAGGCCATCTTGTCCGAGACGACGATCCCCTCGCGCTCCTTGCGCGGGTTAGGGCGCGCGGCGTCGGTCATGACTGCTCCTCTCCGAGGGCCTCGGCCGCGGCGATCTCGCGCTGGCGGAGGAAGGTCGACAGGCGGGCGATGTCGCGACGGACCTCGCCCAGGCGTGACGAGTTGTCCAGCTGGCCGGTCGCCAGCTGGAAGCGCAGGTTGAACAGCTCGCGCCGGGACTCGGCCAGGCGCGTGAGCAGCTCGCCGTCGCCGAGCAGCTTGAGCTCGGCCACGCGGTCGCGGGTCTTGGCCATCAGATCGTCACCTCCGGGGTGCCGTGGGTCCCGGGACGCACGACGAACTTCGCCTTCATGGGCAGCTTCTGGATGGCCCGCTCCATGGCGGCGCGCGCCAGGGCCTCGTCCACCCCGCCCAGCTCGAAGAGCATCCGGCCGGGCTTGACGACGGCGACCCAGAACTCGGGGTTGCCCTTGCCCGAGCCCATGCGGGTCTCGGCCGGCTTCTGGGTGACGGGCTTGTCCGGGAAGACCCGGATCCACACCTTGCCGCCGCGCTTGACGTGGCGGGTCATCGCGATACGGGCGGCCTCGATCTGGCGGGCGGTGAGCCAGCCGGCCTCGAGGGCCTGGATCCCGAAGTCGCCGAAGTTGAGGTCGGTCCCGCCCTTGGCGTTGCCGGTCATCCGACCGCGCATCTGCTTGCGGTGCTTGACCTTACGGGGCATCAACATGGCTACTCCTGGTCCTTGCGGAAGTGGGGGGCGTCGGCGTGCTCACCGGTCGTGCGACGCTCGATCTCCTCTTCGACGCTGAGGCGGGCCTCGTCCTCGGGGGTGGAGGCGAGCAGGTCCGCGACGGTCGGCTCGACCACCTCGGCGGGCTCGCTCACCT
>JAKABC010000209.1 GCA_021802025.1 Actinomycetes bacterium | reverse complement strand
GAGCCGTGGTCGTCGCGGGTCACCGGCCAGGATCTGATCGGCGATCAAGAGGCTCTCGTAGGCCACCCGACGATGGTAGTTACCCACGCGCGACGCCCCGGGGCCGCAGCGCGCGCTGACGCCACCACGGCACCAGGGCCACCTCGTGCGCGGGCCGGTGACCCGCGACGACCACGGCTCGACCCGGACGGCGGGTGCGCAGGTCGCTCGGCGCACGCGTCGGGGAACCCTCGCGCCCCGACGGGCGCGGCCGCTCGCGCGGCGCGAGCTCGGGCAGGTAGCGAACGGCCGAGGGGTCGGCGAGTCCGGTGAGGACGACGCGCGTCGCGTGGTTGTTCACGATCGTCGAGGCGCGCTCGCCGAAGCGAGCGCGCAGCTGGGCGAAGTCCTGCACCACGGTGACGAGCGTGACCCCGAGCCCCGACACCGTCGCGGCGAGCTGGTCGAGCTCGTCGAGGGAGGCGACGTGGGCCGCCTCGTCGAGCACCACCAGCAGCGCCTCGGCGTCGCCACGCTCGCTGCGGCGCTGCTGGAGCTCGAGCACGCGACGCAGCGCCCCGCGAAAGAGCGGCTCGTAGTGGCGCTGGTCGGCCCGCGGCGCACAGAGATAGAGGGTGTGGGGGCCCTCGAGCGTCGGGCCCACCCGGGCCAGGGGCTGGGGGAGCTGCCAGGGCGCGAGCATCGCCTCGGCCGTGGTGACGACCCCGTCGACGGTGCGCCCGTCGTGGCCGAGCAGGTCGGCGACCAGCGTGCGCGCCGGCCCGGGTCGGGCCACGCGCGCGTAGCCCTCGAGGTCGCCCGCGAGCGCGGCGGCCACCTCGAACACCGTCTCGCCCCGCTCCAGGGCCAGGGTCATCACGCCGGCCACGAGCTTGGTCGCGAGCGCGTTCCAGAACTCGGCGTCCGCCCGCCCCGGGGCGAGGGTGAGGTCGCGCGCGGCCCGCAGCGCGCCGCGCAGGTCGCGAACGCCCTCGAGCGGGTCCCAGGTCAGTCCACCCTCGCGTCCCGGCTCGAGGACCTGGACGACGCCGAGGCGCTCGCGCCAGGGGCGCGTAGCCGCCACCACGTCGCCCTTCACGCTCACCACCACCGCCGGCCCGCCCCAGCGCAGCAGCGCCGGCACGACGAGCGAGGAGGTCTTGCCCGACTGGGTCGGCCCCACCACTAGCAGGGCGCTGCGCGGGGCCAGGCGCACCGGCGGGCCGAGGCCCACCCCGGCGAGGACCCGTCGGCCGAGGTAGGGGCGGTCGTTCACGCGCCGCGGGCCATGGCGGCGTCGGTGGCGACGAGGGCGCGGTCGCGCTCGTCGGGGGTCACCCGCACGATCGAGCGGAACGGGCCGTAGCGCACGAGGGCCGTCCCGCGGGCCATCGAGGTGAGGTAGCGCGCCTCGAGGTCGCTCAGGTCCAACGCCTCGCGCATCTCGGCCGCCTCGTCGGGCGGCTGGCGGAAGAGCCAGGCCGTCTCGCACTCGCGCAGCAGACCCCGGGCCCGCTCGAGCTGGGCCGTGCCGACGTCGCCGCTCGCGCGCACGTCGCCGAAGCGGTGCACGACGAGCAGGTGAGAGAGACCCCGGGCCCGGGCGAGCTTCCACGACCCCCGCAGCCACGCCAGGGCCGCCGGCTCGCCGAGCAGGGCCCAGGCCTCGTCGAGCACCAGGTAGCCGGTGGTGGTCGCGTCGGCGACGACGCGCTGGGCCGCCGCCACCACGCTCAGCGCGGCCAGCGGGAGCGACGCCGAGGACCACTGCGCCGACAGGTCCACCACGACCAGGGGACCGTCCAGGGGCAGCGGCGACCCCTCGCCGTCGAAGAGGCCGGCGAGGTCGCCGTCGATGAGACGGTGCAGCGCCAGGGCGAGGGAGCGCCGCGCCGTGGGCGCATCGTCGGCCAGGTCCACGGCGAGGGCCTCGTAGAGGGCCCGCAGCACCCGGCGCGGGCGCGTCGAGGCGACGCTCGACCACAGCCGGTCCAGCGCGTAGTGCTGGTCGTCGCTCAGGGCCGACCCCTGGGCCGACGCCAGCAGGGCCCGCACGAGGTCGCGGCCGTCCTCGGCGCCGACCGGGTCGCACCAGCCGTCGACCCCGAGCGCGACCGGCTCCACGCCGTGGGCGCGGGCGAGGTCCCCGTACTCGCCCTTGGGGTCGACCACCACGACCCGTCGCCCCCGGCGCAGCGCCCGCACGATCGTCATCTTCACCACGGTGCTCTTGCCCGCGCCGATGGCGCCGGCGACGACGACGTTGGGGTTGGTCACGAGCCCGGCCCGGTAGGCGTCGACGGGGTCGAGCGCGACGGGACCGCCGAAGACGGCCCGCCCGACGGCCTCGCCCGCGAGGCCGGGGCCGGCGTCGTGGGCCGGCACGCGCAGGTCGACGAGGTCGCGGGTCGTCGCCCAGTGGGTGGTCGTTCGCCCCGGGCCCCGTCCCCGCGGCGGCGCGCCCGGCAGGGCCGCGCGGTGCCACGCGGCCTGACGACCGACGCCGGCGTCGAGGCGCAGCCCCGACTCGTGGGCGTGGCGCCACAGCGCCCCCGCGCGCCGGTGGAGCTCGTCGAGGTCGCGGGCGCCCACCACGAGGTAGACGGCCACGCGCACCAGGCTGCGCCCGCGCGCCACCTCGACCTCGCGCTGGGCGAGACGGGCCATCGACCGGGCGGCGCGCGCGCTGCGGCGAAAGCCCAGGGCGCGGC
>JAKABC010000208.1 GCA_021802025.1 Actinomycetes bacterium | reverse complement strand
GATGGGCTGCATGGCCTCGGCGCCGGGCGCGATGCAGGCCCGAAAGGCCGGCAAGGTGGCGCGCCGGCTCGGTCTCACCATCGGCCTGCTCTGCTCGAAGACCTTCGACGACGCGATCTTCACCGAGCTCTTCGAGGCCCGCCACGGCATCGCGCGCGCCGACATCGTCAAGATGAACATCAAGGGCGTCTTCCAGATCTGGACCCGCGACGGCGGCTACCACGAGGTGGCCCTCAAAGAGGCCCACGCCTTCACCCGCGAGGGCTGCACCCAGTGCCCCGACTTCGCGGCCGAGCACGCCGACCTCTCGGCCGGGGGCATCGGCGCCTTCGGGGAGTGGACGCTCGTCGTGGTGCGCACCGACCAGGGGCGCGAACTGCTGGCGCGCCTCGTGGAGGCCGGCGTCGTCGAGACCCGCCCCGGCGACGACGACCCGGGGGCGCTCGCCCTGTTGCGCAAGCTGGCGCGCGTCTCGCGGCGGCGCTGGCCCGAGGGGGCCGACCCCGCGCCCCGTCGCCTGCCCGTGGTGGCCGGCTAGCGCATGGCCCGACCCACCACCGTCGTCCTGGTGCGCCACGGCACCACGACCACCACCGGCCAGGTCCTGCCCGGGCGGGCCCCGGGCCTGCACCTCACCGAGGCCGGCCGCGCCCAGGCCGAGGCGGCGGCCGGGGCGATCGCCGCGCTGCGACCCCGGCCCCGCGCCCTCTACGTCTCGCCCCTCGAGCGCGCCCGCGAGACCGCCGCGCCCATCGCCACGGCCCTCGGGCTGCGCGCGAGCGTCGAGCGCGGCCTCAACGGGTGCGACTTCGGTGGGTGGACGGGCAAGCGCCTCGCGACGCTCGCGAGACGGGCCGAGTGGCGACGCGTCCAGCAGGCGCCCTCGACCTTCCGCTTCCCCGAGGGCGAGTCCTTCGCCGAGATGCAACAGCGCGTCTGGTCGACCCTCGAGCGCCTGGCCGAGCGCCACCGCGGCCAGAGCGTCGTGTGCGTGAGCCACGCCGACCCGATCAAGGCGGCCGTGACCTTCGCGCTCGGGGTGCCCCTCGACCTCTTCCAGCGCACCGTGATCTCACCGGCCTCGATCAGCGTGGTCACGATCGGCGCCGGCGCGCCCGTCGTGCTCTGCGTGAACGCGAACACCCTCGAGCGCGGGGAGAGACCGTGAACTACGAATTCGACGCCCCCGACAAGGTCATGGTCGGCGCCCGCGGCGAGGTCGGCGCCCGCCTCTTCCTCCTCCAGGTCCGCCAGGGCCGGCGCCTGGTCGTCGTCAAGTGCGAGAAGGCCCAGCTCCAGGCGTTCGCCGAGTGGGTCGGCCCGGCGCTCGAGTCGCTCGGCCGACCGGGCCACCTGCCCGAGGACCTCGCCCTCGAGCCCGAGTACTCGCCCGACCTCGTGGCCGGGGACATCGCGGTCGCCCTCGACGAGGCGGGTCGCGCCATCGAGGTGACGATCGAGTCGGTCGACGAGGACTCGACGCTCCGTCTGCGCCTGAGCGTCGAGTGGGCCGGCGCGCTCGCCATCGCGATCACCCGGCTCGTTGAGGCCGGCCGTCCGCCCTGCCCGCTGTGCGGCGGGCCGCTCGACCCGCGCGGCCACGACTGCCCGCGCACCAACGGCCACGCCGCCCCCCTGCGCTAGGCGATGACGCGCGACGAGGAGCTCCGACTCCTGGGCGAGGGCGAGGTCGAGATCGAGGGCGTCATCGCCGGCTCGTCCAATCGGGCCCTCCTCGTGACCGTGCGCGCCGAGGGCCTCGAGGCGCTCGCCTGCTACAAGGCCGAGGTCGCCGAGCGGCCCCTGTGGGACTTCCCCGGCGGACTGTGGCGTCGCGAGGTCGCCGCCTACGAGCTCGACCGGGCCCTGGGGACCGACCTCGTGCCCACCACGGTCGGGCGCGCCGACCTGCCCCTCGGGACCGGCTCGCTGCAGTGGTGGGTCGAGGACAACGGCGAGGACCACTACTTCACCCTGCGTGAGCGTCCCGATCTCGAGGCGTGGCTGATGCGCCTGGCCGCCTTCGACGTGGTGGCGAACAACGCCGACCGCAAGTCAGGCCACGTGCTCTTCGACGGGGCGCGCCCCTGGGCGATCGACAACGGCCTGTGCTTCCACGAGCACGACAAGCTGCGCACCGTGGTCTGGGAGTTCGCCGGGCGCCCGGTGCCCGATGACCTCCTCGAGCGCCTCGCGCGCGTGGGCGCCGGCGCGGTGGGCGACCTGGCGCGCTGGATCGACCCGGGCGAGCTCGCCCTCACCGAGCTACGGGCCGAGGCGCTGGCCGCGGCCGGGGCCTACCCGGTGCCCGACGAGTCGGGCGACTGGCCGCCCTACCCCTGGCCCCTCGTCTAGGACCCCTCGGGCGTCGGCCCCCCCTCGAGCAGGCCGTAGGTGGCGATCGCGCCCACCGCGAAGATCGCGACGGCCCACCACAGCGCGACGTTGTAGCCGTGCAGCGCGGCCCCCGAGGCGTCGGCGGGATTGGCCGCCAGCGCGCGCGCCGAGACGATGGCCGCCACGCTCGAGAGCAGGGCCGTGCCGAGCGAGGCGCCGATCTGCTGGAAGGCGACCACGAGGGCCGAGGCGGCCCCGGCGTCGCGCGCCTCGACCCGGCTCGTCGCTCCCGCGACGGCCGGCGCCACCACCAGGCCGAGCCCGAGTCCCACGACGAAGAGGCCGGGGGCGACCTTGGTG